>JBARKD010000973.1:0-15736 GCA_049800615.1 Acidobacteriaceae bacterium
GTCTAACCCTGTAGGCTGACCACTCAAACCCATAACCCTCCGTTGGCCGCAAACCATGGGTTTGCCAGGGAAGGTTCTGCCAGGGGATCCAGTCGGCTAGTCGTCTACGCTTAGGCGATCCTTCCCTCGTCCGGTGTGCTACCGGTATTCTCAAATTGACTATGTTTCGTTTTAGGTCGCCGCGCCGCCTGGCTCGTTTGGCTGGTTCCCTGCTCACCAGTGTCGTCGCCCTATGCGCCGTCCTATTCATGGGTCCGGACGCCTACGCACATCCGCAGGACACCGGTTTCCTCAACCGCACCATCACCATGAACGGTACCGAATATCGCTACGTGGTTTATCTGCCGATGGACTGGACCCCGAAGCACGTGTGGCCAGTCATTCTCTTCCTGCACGGATCGGGAGAACGCGGTTCGGACGGCCTCGACGAAACCCAGGTGGGTTTGCCCAACGCACTGCGTTCACACGATGAGCGCTGGCCGTTTGTCGTGGTCATGCCGCAGGTGCCGTATAGCCACCATCACTGGACAGACCCGGACATCATGGCCATGGCTATGGCCGCGCTCAATGCAGAGGTCAAAGAATTCCACGGCGATCCCCAGCGTCTGTACCTCACCGGAATGTCTCTGGGAGGCTATGGAGTATGGGAAATCGCCAAGGACTATCCCGGCCACTTCGCCGCCATCGCTCCCGTATGCGGCGGCATATATTGGTCTTATGCGCCCGGCCGCTGGCATCAGCCGGAGCTTGTTCCGGAGTACGTCAAGGCTGTCGGGCAGACTCCGGTCTGGCTCTTTCATGGGGCGGATGATCCGGTAGTTTCCCCTGCACAGTCGCAGATCATGTATTCCGCCCTGAGCGCGGCCGGCGGCAACGTGCGATTTTGGGAATATGCCAATTATCACCACAATGCCTGGGATCGTGCGTATGTCGATCCGGAATTGCCCCAGTGGTTCCTGGCACATCGTCTCTCCGATATTGCAGACAGCAAGCCCTATGCGGAGAAGCGCGTCATCCCAATCCATCCACCGCCGATTCGCGTCGACCCCAATATTTACGACGCGTACCAGGGCGAGTATGTCGATGCCGGCGTGACCCAGGTAACCGTTTTTCGCCAGGGAAACAAGTTGATGTCCAGGAATCGCACCGGGGATCAGGTCGAATTATTGCCTGAGCAGCCCAACCGGTTTTTCTACCCCAGCGGCAGCAGCACCCGGCTCACGTTCGAGAAGGGTCCGGACGGCCGGGTCAGCGGGCTTCTTTTTTCCGATGACCGTCATCGGGAACTGTGGGAAAAGGCGCCGGAAAAAACGCCCTAGCCGGTTGTGCAAAGCCGGTCTGCGGGAAACCCGCATCAATACTGTTCAGGACCGGGCTTTGCACGCGAAGGGCTGGCGATCCACAGCCTATGCGTGGTCACCTGTGTAGACCGTGGGCAATGCGGGACGCAATTCGGAGTTATTCGGCGGTCTTCCCGCTTTTCATTTCCGCGATGCCCAGTTTTCTAAATCAGGGCAGGGTCTCTTCGCCCGTTCCTGCTTGGTTTGGCCGTTTCTTTCCACTTTTCCGTGGTGAACGGATACTGCTACGAAAGGAGGATTTGAAATTTTTCGGTTTCGTAGTAGTGGGACGTTTCGTACGAAGAATCCACAGGACGGTAGCCCAGTTGAGATTCTCAGGCGGCTTCACAGTGGTGTAGAGTGAGTCCAAACCGAGAAGGGGGCGAGTACCATGCTTAGCGCGGGGGTTGAGCAGGAGAGACCGTTGGCACAAGGAGCCGCAACGATGGAGATCAGCGTAAGCCGTCAGGACCTGGTGCGCGAGCTGAGTGCCACGCAGAGCGTGGTCGAGCGCAAGACTACGATTCCCATCCTCTCCAATTTTCTTCTCGAGGCAGGCGTTGGAGAGGGCAATCCGGACCGGCTCTCCATCACGGCCACCGATCTGGACCAAAGTATCCGCACCTCCTGTCCGGCCAAGGTGAAGAAGCCTGGCGCCTGCACGATCCCCGCGCGCAAGCTCTTTGACTACGTCAAGCTGCTGCCGGATGGGGACATCTCCATCAAGCTCATGGAGAATCATTGGGTGCAGATTCGTTCCGGCCGCTCCAACACCAAGATGGTGGGAATGGCGCGCGCTAATTTCCCCCAGGTGCCCGAATTTCCTGAGAACGGCCTGACGAAGTTGTCCGTGCTTTCGTTGAAGAGCATGATCTCCAAGACCATTTTCGCAATATCGAACGAGGAGTCGCGTTATACGCTCAACGGCGCATTGCTGATTCTGAAGGCCGAGTCGCTTTCCATGGTGGCCACGGACGGCCACCGGCTGGCCCACGTGGAGAAGACAGGCGAATCGCTGAAAAATATCAGCGGAGAGAAAAAGACTCTGATTCCGCGCAAGGCGCTAGCCGAGCTGCAATCCTTGCTGGGCGATACGAGCGAGGAATGGCTCGACTTTTATGACGACGAACATACGCTGTTCTTCCGTCATGGTCATCGTGTTCTGACTACCAGAAAGCTGACCGGCCAGTTTCCCAACTACGAAGCTGTACTGCCGCGGGACAACAGCAAATTCGTGGTGGTTCGCAGCGAAGACCTTAGCGGTTCGATTCAGCGGGTGGCGCAGTTCGCGGATGAACGGTCTGGAGCGATCAAAATCCGCCTGGAGCAGAACGAGATGAAGATTTCTTCATCTTCGACGGAATCAGGCGAATCGGAAGATACGATTGAAACCCCGTACAGTTTCGACCCCATCGTGGTCGGGTTCAACTCCGCGTACCTGATCGATTTTCTGCGGGCAGTCGGCTCCAATGGCGAGGTCCGCCTGGAATTCAAAGACGCGCAATCCGCCGGTCAGATGCGACCGGAAGATCCCGCGGACGACTTCCGGTATCGTTACGTGATCATGCCCATGCGCATTTGAGGCAGCGGGACTAGTCCTACTCCGCCTGGCTGGGCGCCGGTTTGCGGCGGGCGGAGGCACTGGTCTTTGCGGCCTTCTTTTTAAGCACACTCTTTTTGGCGGCAGCTTTTTTAGTCGGCTTGGCGCGCGCAACCGCGGTTCTCTTGACCAGCATCGCCTTCAACTCATCGAGCTCCAGCAATTGAGCCGCGTTTCTCAGGCGTTCGATGTTGTAGTATGCGCGTTTTTCGGTCAGGAAGATGTGGACGACAAAATCGACGTAGTCCATCAGGATCCATTCGCCCACCCGCCGTCCTTCGACAGAATTGGGGTAGGTTTGGAAGTCCTTCTTCAGGCGGAGTTCAATTTCGTCCGCGATGGCCTGTGTCTGGCGCTCGTTGGACCCACTTGCGATGAGGAAGAAGTCGGTGAAGCCGGAGTCCGCCGGGTCGAGTTCGAGAATACGGGTATCTTCCGCTTTCTTGTCATGGCAGGCCTCCACAGCAGCCAAGACCATACGGTTCGTTTCCGTCGTTGCCATTCGCTCGGGTTCTGTCTCCTAGAGCATTTTTCCCAATTAAACCAGGTAGATGAATTTTACCCGGCCATTCCGTCGAAGAATGGCCGGGCATCACCGATTTTGACCGCACAGCAGGGTTAAGAAAAATGGGTCAATCCCAATGGTACCGGTAGAGCCCATGGGTACGGATGTATTCCGCCACTCCGGGGGCTAAGACGGTGGGCAGCTCCTCACCGTTGGCGAGGGCGGCGCGAATTTCGGTTGCGGAAATATCCTGGTCGAGGTCTGGGAGCAGAAAAAGGCCGGAGCTTTGGCCCGACGGTCCGGAGAGGGTAAAGCGTGTGAATGCTTCCTCGCGATGCTCGGCGGTGTTCACAATGCCCGGGGGCAGCGCGGCGTTGATCTGTTGGAGCGAAAATCCGGGCCTGCCGGCAACGATGAAGTCGCAGAAAAGCAACAATTCCGTGCATTGATGCCACCCTTTCAGGGCGAGCAAAGAATCGGCTCCCAGCAGACAAAAGAGGGAGTCGCGCGGCTGCAGCTCCTTACGCAGTTGGTGGAGGGTGTCGATGGTGTAGTTTGGGCGCCCGTCGGGAAGAGGAGCGTCGATTTCGCTCGCCGTGAGCCTGGGCTCTCCCGTCACTGCAAGTCTGACCATGGCCAGACGATCCTCAAAGCTGGAATGGGCGGAATCGCCCTTGAAGGGCTGGGTGCCGACGGGCGCCATGAGGACGCGGTCAAGGGCGAGCCGCATATTCGCCGCGCGGGCAATGGCAATGTGACCACGATGCGGGGGATCAAATGTGCCTCCGAAAAAGGCAATGCGCATAGCGGCATCGTATCGCGACCGCTTCCCGGATTTCCTGTTGAGGCGCAGCGTGACAGGAAATCCGGTTGTATCCTGAGGCCACTTCGATGGCCACAGCCTACATTGCGCTCGGCTCCAATCTGGGTGATCGCGCGGAAACACTAAGCGCCGCCACGGGCCATCTGGGGCGTCTGGGCAGGATAGCGGCGAGATCTTCTGTCTTCGAAACCGAGCCTGTGGGTTACCACGATCAGCCGGCCTTCCTGAACGCGGTCGTGGCTTTGCAGACACGATTGGAGCCGGTTCCGCTACTGCATGCATTGCTCGGGATCGAGCGGGAAATGGGGCGCGACCGCGGGCGGGGTGTGATCAACGGCCCGCGCACCCTCGATCTCGATCTTCTGCTGGCGGGTGACGCTGTCATGGACACCGCGGAACTGACGCTGCCTCACCCCGCCCTCGATCGGCGGCGGTTTGTCCTGGCGCCGCTGGCCGAGATCGCCCCGGATCTGCGTCACCCGCGAACTCACAAAACCATGGCGGAACTTCTGGCCCTGTTGCCCGACGAGGGGGAAAACCGCATAGCGGCCGTGAGGCGTCTGCCTGGGTAGCTACGGCGCCCGAGGTTTAACCGAGGCGGCGCCGCGCCTTCGGCGCATCGTAGAATCAACACAGTGTCACTCGCTTTTCAGATAGCAGCCGTCTGCGGACAGGCGAGGCGGGCGACGATGGCGCTGCCTCATGGGCAGGTCCAAACCCCCGCCTTTATGCCGGTGGGCACCGCTGGATCCGTCAAGGCTATCCCCCAGCACCTGCTGGAGGAACTGGATGCCCAGATTATCCTCGCCAATACCTACCACTTATATCTTCGGCCGGGCCACGAACTGATTCGGCGTATGGGCGGACTGCATGGCTTTATTGCCTGGCCGCGGCCCATGCTGACCGACTCCGGAGGATTTCAGGTTTTCAGCCTGAACGAGCTGCGCAAGATCAGCGAGGAGGGCGTGCGTTTCCGCTCGCATCTGGACGGCTCCTCCCACTTCTTTTCTCCGGAGCATTCCATGGATGTGCAAATGGCGCTGGGCGCCGACATCATCATGGCTTTTGACGAATGCACCGAATACCCCGCCGATAAGGCCCGGGCCCTTCAATCCCTCGAACTTACGCTGCGTTGGGCTAAGCGCAGCAAGGAGCATTTCGATCGACATGGGGGAGGTGGCCAATCACTTTTCGGCATCGTCCAGGGAGGGATGTACCCCGATCTGCGGCGTCAGTCGGCGGAGGAGCTGGTGGCCATGAACTTCCCCGGGTACGCCATCGGCGGCCTGAGTGTGGGCGAGCCGCGGGCGTTGACCCGGGAAATCATCGAAAGCACCTTGCCTCTGCTGCCGCCCGACAAGCCGAGATACGTCATGGGGGTCGGATATCCAGATGAGATTGTGGAATATGCAGCGCTGGGGGTAGACATGATGGATTGCACCATTCCGACCCGCGCGGCGCGGCATGGCCTGCTCTTCACATCCGGCGGCCGGCTCAACATCAGAAACAAACGCTTTGCCGAGGATCCTGAACCCCCCGATCCAAACTGCGGCTGCATGGTGTGCGGGCGCTACAGCCGCGCCTACCTGCGCCACCTGATGGCAGCCCAGGAGCCGCTCGCCGGGGTGCTCAATACCCTGCACAATCTGGCTTACTACCTTGACACCATGCGAGCGGTACGAAATGCTATTGTGACGAACGCTCTTCCTGCGCTCCTGGCCCGCGTGCGTGCGCAAGCCGACCGGGTTGGCTCCTCCAGCGACACCCAATCCAGTAGACAAACCGGGGCGGATAGGCTGTAGTGGAAGGCTGGATAAGATATTGTCGAGGATGGTAAGTTGACCTTTACGCCGTTGTTACTGGCTCCCGTGATTCCCCCTGGCCTCGTGACCTTTCTCCCGTTTGTTCTGATCATCATCGTGTTCTACATGATGCTGGTCCGGCCTAACCAAAAGAAGCAAAAGCAATGGCAGGAGATGTTGTCCGGCCTGAAATCGGGCGACAAGATCACTACGACGGGTGGCATGCGGGGAACGATCATTTCCATCAAAGAGGATGCGGTCCAGCTTCGTGTCCCGCCGGACGGCGTCAAGCTAGAGGTCGTCAAGAGTGCAATTGCTTCCGTGACGACCAACCAAGAGGAAGCCAAATAATCGCATTTTCACGGCCGACAGTCAGCCGTCGCGAACCACTAAGCCATGCGTAAAACCATTCTGATCATTGCAGTCCTTCTCGTATTCATCTATGGCATTTTTGGCATCCCGAAGGGGATCGGCCTGTCCGCCTGGAAGACGGCGCTGACCGACAAGATCCATCTGGGTCTTGACCTTAAAGGCGGGGTCCACCTGGTGCTGCAGGTGATGGTGCAGGACGCGGTAAGCGCTGAGACGGACAATGCCGCCGCCCGGATCCAGGCAGATTTGCAGCAGGCGGGCTTGTCCGCCCGGTTGGTGCTGAAGCCCGATCCGAAAAGGCCTGAGGTGATCCAGATTCAAGGCACGCCCGCGGACCGTATCGGCGACGTACGCAGTCTTCTCGACTCCCGCTACGGCCCGCAGTACCTCATCGCGTCGGAGGCAAACAACAACTGGACCCTGACCATGAAGGGGACCGAGGTTCAGGCTATCGAGCAGCGCGCAGTACAGCAGTCGATCGATACCATCGGCACCCGCATCAACGCTCTCGGAGTCACCGAACCAACCATCCAGGAATACAACCTGGGCACCAACCAAATCCTGGTGGAGTTACCCGGTGTCGACGATTTAAGCCAGGTGCGCGACATTATCCAATCTACGGCTCGGCTGGAGATCCACCTGGTGGTCGGCGGCCCATTCCCAACAGAACAGGCGGCAGCGCAGAGTGTGGGCGGGACAGTTCCACCCGATGATGCGGTGATTGCCTATGGCGGGACTGAGCCGGATTTGCAGGGTCAATACTTCGTCCTGCAGCGGGTTCCTGTAGTGGCCGGCGACGATTTCCGCGACGCGCAGCCCTCGGTGGACGAGAATGGCAGGCCCGACGCGACCTTCATCCTCACGCGTAACGCGGGAGACCGCTTCTACCAGTTCACCAGCACCAACATTGGCAAATCCTTAGCCGTCGTCCTCGACAATCGAGTGCAGGAAGCCGCCAATATCCAGCAGGCTATCCGCGATCAGGGCCGGATTACCGGCCTGGGTAAGGAGAAGGCGCAGAACCTCTCGCTCATGCTGCGCACCGGCGCGCTTCCGGCCTCGATCCACTACCTGCAGGAAAGCGTAGTCGGACCGTCGCTGGGGGCAGATTCCATCCGCAGGGGTGTCCTGGCTTCCATCGTCGGGATGCTGGCGGTCATGATCTTCATGCTCGTCTACTATCACGGAGCAGGAATCAATGCCGATCTGGCGCTGATTTTGAATTTGGTCATTCTGCTCGGCTTTATGGGTTATTCCAAGGCGGTGCTGACCCTGCCGGGAATTGCCGGCGTGATTCTGACCATCGGTATGGGTGTTGATTCGAACGTGCTGATATTCGAGCGCATTCGCGAAGAGATGCGCGCGGGCAAATCGGCGGCTGCGGCCGTCGACCAGGGATTTGCCCACGCCTGGACCACGATTCTCGATACTCACGTGACGACCATTGTGTCCGCCATCATCCTGTTCCTCTTCGGCACCGGGCCGGTCAAAGGCTTTGCTATCACCCTGAGTTTCGGTTTGTTTGCAAATCTGTTTACTGCGGTTTTCGTCTCACGCCACATCTTCGATTCGCTGATAAAGCGTAAGCAGCGCGGCGAAGCGCTTTCCATCGGATAGTGGTCAGAGTACAAGTCAGGCGGGGTTTAGCGTGGAACTGTTTCGTGGCATTGACATTGATTGGTTAGGGAAGAAGTGGTACTTCCTGGCGTTTTCGCTGATTTTCAGCGTAGCGGGCGTTCTGTCGATCCTGTTTTGGCACGGGATCAAGCTGGGCATCGACTTTCGTGGCGGCACGCTGGTTTATGTTCAATTCGATCAGCCACCGAACCTGGACCGCATCCGCCAGGCGATGGATCGGGCGGGGATCCACGACAGCCGGATCCAGGCCTACGGAACGGCGGCGCAAAAAGAGGTTGCTATTTCCCTGGCGCAAAAGGAAACCCAGGAGTCCGCCCTGGATGCCGGACGTGAAACGATTCTCAAAGCTCTGAACGCGACCTACTCGTCGACGGGCGCGGCTAACCAGGGGAAACTGGATCTGGACAATGCCAGCCAGGGCGCCCTAACCCAGTACCTGGAGCAGAACGACCCGGAGCACCTGACGAGCGGCGGGAACGCTGGGCAGAGGTACGCCCAACAGGCTGCCGCTATTCTGAACCACCGGGACAAGGACCTTGGGGGCATCTTCAGCAGCATCGACCAGTTGAACGGAACCGCCGACCCCGCAGTGGTGGCCCAGCTCAAGCAGGGAGCCTACCTTTCCGGCTTCCATGTCTTTGCCGCGGACATTATCGGACCCCAAGTGGGCGCGGCGCTGCGCAAACAGGCATTGCTGGCCACCCTCTATTCCCTGGCCGGGATGCTTGTTTATCTCTGGTTCCGTTTCGAGCTGATTTACGGAGTGGCCGCGGTGGTCGCCGTATTCCACGATACGTTGATCACCATAGGGGCATTCAGCTTATCCAACCAGGAGATAACGCTGACGGTGATTGCCGCGATTCTGACCCTGATCGGCTATTCGATGAACGATACCATCGTGGTCTTCGATCGCATACGTGAGAACCTTCGTATGTCTCGCCGCGAAAACCTGACCACCGTGGTCAATCGCAGCATCAATCAAACTTTAAGCCGGACAGTCCTTACCTCGGGACTGACCTTCCTGACAGTGCTGTCGCTCTACGTGTTTGGCGGTGAGGTCCTGCACGGTTTCTCCTTCGCCCTGGTGATTGGCATCCTGATTGGAACCTACTCGTCAATTGCCGTAGCCGCGCCTATGCTGGTGGCGTACCAGGACTGGCGTGCGAAGCATGACAAACGGGCGGTGCTGCCGGCGGGCAAAAAGGCCCGGGCATAAGCGTCCGCGCGACAATTGCGCGCTGAGTTACGAAGGGGCAGCTGACAGTCTCCCAGCCGTCCCTTCCGGCCTTGATCCAGGTCTCAAGCAAGTTTCTTTGGGCCACCAATTTCAAAAAACACAAAAGGGCGGGCACCCAAAAGTGCCCTGACTGGTTCGTAGTTTGATGAGGGGTCAGGGCTTCCCACAGATTGCACAGATTACCGAGGCATGCCAATAACGCTTTGGGATCAAAAAAACTTCGTGTGGTGTCTAAATTGGTACAAGTTCGAATATCAGAGGTAAGGCGATGTTTGAAGATTCTCTAATGGAGTCAGGTGGCAAGATCAAGACCAAGAGCAAGTATTGGTCTCTTCTCACTTTTGGGATCAATGGCCTGATTTTGGCAGCTCTTATTATCTGGCCACTGTTACATCCCGAGGCGCTGCCGACGCAAATGATGGCTACGCTGTTGGTAGCACCGCCGCCCCCACCGCCACCTCCCCCGCCACCACCACCTCAGGCTCCGGTCCAGGTCAAGATCAAGTCTGAGATGCTCAACAATCAGCTGCAGGCGCCAAGCAAGATCCCGAAAGATATCACGCAGATCAAGGAGTCGGCAGCTCCGCCCGCCATGGCCGGTGTTTCCGGTATGGAAGGCATGGGCGGCGGCACTCCTGGCGGAGTGATGGGCGGCATTCTCGGCGGCATTGGCGCGGGTCCGACGGTGAAAGCGGCAGCCCCCAAGAAGCTGAGCATCTCGTCCGGCGTCATGCAGGGTAACCTTCTCGAAAAGACGGTTCCCCAGTATCCGGCGATCGCAAAGGCGGCACGTATCCAGGGAACCGTGGTTTTGCAGGCGACGATCTCCAAGAACGGCACTATTCAGAACCTGCGCGTGGTCAGCGGCCCTCCGATGCTGCAGCAATCGGCCCTGGATGCCGTCCGCAGCTGGCGCTATAAACCTTATTTGCTCAACGGGGATCCGGTTGAAGTAGAGACTACCGTGAACGTGGTCTTCAACCTCGGCGGCTAACCAGAAAAGCGCCGGCTACCCCTTGAAAAAGGGGCTAGCCGGCAGTCTTCCATCTGGCCACTTCGGGTCATTCCGGGACGAAGTGGCCCGGTGCTAGCATCTGGATGTTTTCAGAGCTATAACAAAAGTCATTCCGTAGGAGGAACGATTCAGTGATTCTCGCTCACCTTGCCCACCAGGCAGCTCTCGGTATGTACCTTTTTCAGGACAACGGACAGACCGTTGGCTTCACCCCCATGGACCTCTGGCGGAACATGGGCAACATGGCGAGAACCGTCGTTCTCGTTCTCTTTGTCATGTCGATCTGGTCTCTAGCCGTGATTATCGACCGGGCGCTCTATTTCAGCGCGGCCCGCAAGCAGTCGCGGGAATTTGCTCCGCGTGTTGCCGGAGCTCTCAAGGAAGGAAAGCTGGATGAAGCGGTCAAGGTTGCAGACCGTAATAAGAAATCCCACCTGGCCGAAGTGGTAACTGCCGGGCTCCAGGAATTTCGCAACTATGGCAGTGGCGGCTCCGTCACCGAAGAACAGATCGAGTCGAGCCGGCGTGCCCTGGAGCGGTCCGAAGCCATCGTCCACGCCAAGTTGAAGAGAGGCCTTGGCGGTCTGGCGACCATTGGATCCACGGCGCCCTTTATCGGCCTATTTGGAACGGTAGTTGGTATCCTGAACGCCTTCCAACAGATCGCGACCCAGAAGACCTCCGGTATCGGCGCAGTCGCCGGCGGTATCTCCGAAGCGCTGGTGACCACCGCTTTCGGTCTGCTGGTTGCTATTCCGGCCGTTATGACCTTCAACTACTTCACGGGCAAGGTGGAAGCCTTCGACGTGGAGATGGACAATTCGTCCAGCGAGTTGATCGATTACTTCATCAAGCAGAGCCACCGCCGCTAAGCGCGCGCGGGCTTTCTCAGTCGTTTCTAGCGGGAATCCTCGACCAGGATGGAATGAAGAAAACCATTCCATCCTGGTGATTTTCAACCGCTTCACGGAGAATCATGTTGCAGGTGGGCGGGCCTGAAGCGTTTTCATAGTCAGTGCAGGGCGGGCCGAACAACCGGCTCAGCACTACCTATGAAAACGCTATAGCCGCTAACCGACGGAGCTAACCAATGGCAATCACGGTAAGGAACGAAGGCGCCAAAGTCAATTCGAACATCAACGTCACGCCCATGGTGGACGTGATGCTGGTGCTGCTGATCATCTTCATGGTCATCACGCCCATGCTGCAGAACAAGGTAAACGTGGAGTTGGCCAAGGTCACCGATCCTACCTCGATGCCCGACGCCGACAAGGAAGACGCGGTGGTGGTGGCTGTCACCCGGGACAACAAGGTTTACCTGGGACAAAATCAGGTCTCCATGGCAGATCTCGGCGCCAAAGTAGCCGACATGCTGCAGAACAAGACCGACAAGCAAATTTTCATGCGCGCTGACGCCCGCTCGCAGTACGGTACGGTCATGGATGCAATTGACGATGTTCGCTCAGCAGGTGTGGACCAGGTTGGTTTGCTGACCGATCGCCGCCAGGATCAGACGACTCCCGCTCCCGCTCCGGCTCCCGCTGGACAGTAGGCTCTGAGGCGCGGTCGTTGATAAGCACCAAAGGGATAACCACAAGGGGATAAGCACAAGGTTGCGTTGAAGGAAACGAGGAAACGACTATGGGAATGAGTACTGGTGGTGGCAGTGGACTTTCGTCAGACATCAACGTGACTCCGCTGATTGATGTATTGTTGGTACTGCTGATTATCTTCATGGTGATCGTGCCGGTGACGCCGAGGGGTCTGGACGCCTTGGTGCCCCAGCCTCCCAAGAATCCGCAGAAGGATCAGGAAAACGATCGCACCATCGTGGTTCAGATAATCCATCGGAATGGTGGTGGAGTCCCCGGTTACAAAATCAATGAACTGGACGTTTCGCACGGGGATCTGCTGAATAAGCTGGAAGGAATCTTTGCCACGCGGGCGGAGAAAGTCATGTTCATCAAAGGGGATCCGGAACTGGACTTCTCCGCGGTGGCGGACGTGCTGGATGTCGGACACTCGGCGGGGGTGGATCACATCGGTCTCATTACACCGAAGGTAGCAGCGGGGCAGTGAGGCGGTAGTTGTTGCAGGGCGGGCCACAGTATCAAGCCGGCGCATAGCGCGTGCCGGTATAGAAGGAAAGGTTGCCTGATCCTGCTCAATGACTCACCGGTATAAAACTTCGACCGTCAACGACTTTTGTGAATCGGCCGCGGCTGCCTATCAGGCAGTCGCGGCATCTAGTTTTTAGGGCAGTACTTGCTACCGCGCAGAAACCAATTACAATCACTGCGCAGAGCTTTTTCCCCGCGAGTTGCAGGCCGGGTAAGTTTTAGGGATCAGGCTGGACCTGGCGATCACAAGGAGATTTAAACAAGAATGAAGCGAAGCGGATATATTCCGGTGCTGGCGGTCACCACCCTGTCGCTGCTGGCGATGGTAACCGGGTGCAGCAAGTTGCAGGCTCGTGACCAACTGATTAAGGGTGTTCAAGCTTACAAAAACGCCAGGTTTGAAGAGGCGATTGACCACTTCCAGAATGCAGAGCGGTTGGACCCGACGCTGGCAAACGCGCCACTCTATCTGGCGACAGCTTACGCGCAACAAGTGGTTCCGGATGCCAACACCCCCGAGAATAACAAGAACGCGCAGCTGGCGATCAGCGCCTATCAGAAGGTGCTGGCCACGGATCCGAACGACCTGACGGCTCTCAGGGGAATCGCCGCGGTTTACCTCAATACGGGCAAAACCGCTGAAGCCAAGGACTGGCAGCATAAGGTCATAGGGGTCGATCCCAACGATCCCATCGCCCATTACACCGTCGGGGTCATCGACTGGCGCATAGCCTACAGGAATGCTATCGCGACGCGCAATGGCCTGGGCCTGCAGGACAACGGCGACATGATCAAGGACAAGGGCGCTTGCCAAAAGCTCGTGGAACAGAACGGGACGCTGGTGGACGAGGGCATCAAGGAGTTGCAGCAGGCGATTCAACTACGGCCTGGCTATGACGACGCGATGTCGTACCTGAGCCTGCTCTATCGGCGCAAGGCTGACCTCGATTGCGGCGATGAGGCTGGACACAAGGCGGATATGGCTCAGTTCGATCACTGGCGCGATCAGACCATGGCAACGCGCAAGGCGAACGAGGAAAAGAAAAACCAGCAAACGCCGGGCGGTGTTGTCATGGACGGCAAGTAGCTCGACCCAATCACCACTGCAAGCCCCCGGCCAGGCCGGGGGCTTTTTCACGCTTCGAAACCGTTACCGTTACAGAAAACAGTTTCGGGTGTTATACCCTTGGCCTGTGACGCCGGCGCTCCAATCTCCGCTTCTCCAGTCTCCGCTTCTGCAGGTTGAACATCTTTCGATTTATTTCCGCGACCAGGCTGTCGTCAACGATCTGACATTCTCGATCCATTGCGGCGAGGTCCTGGGGCTGGTCGGCGAGTCAGGATCGGGGAAGTCCCTGACGGCGCTTTCCATCCTGCGGCTCCTGGATCCTGCGGCGCGGGTCGATGGCACGATTCGCCTTGACGGCCGAGACCTGCTGGCGCTGAAGCCGGACCAGATGCGCCACTATCGCGGGAGCAAGATTGCCATGGTGTTTCAGGAACCCATGACGGCGCTCAATCCCGTTATGCCGGTAGGACGGCAGATTGCCGAAGCACTGGAGATTCACCAGCGGCAACTGACCCGGAAACAAGTGCGGGATGCGGTGGTGGAGGCTATGACGGAGGTGGCGATCCCGGACCCCGAGCAACGCCTGCGAGATTATCCGCACCAGTTTTCCGGAGGCCAGCGGCAACGCCTGTTAATCGCCATGGCGCTGATCAACCGGCCTTCTTTGCTCATTGCCGATGAGCCGACCACTGCGTTGGACGTGACCGTGCAGGCGCAGGTGCTGCTTCTGCTCAGGCGCCTGCAGCAGCGCAATGGCCTGGGTATGCTATTCATCTCTCACGATCTGGCGGTGGTGGCGCAGGTTGCAGACCGGGTTGCCGTCATGCGCGGAGGCATCTTGCTGGAGACAGGCACACGGGATCAGGTCTTCCACCATCCGGGTCATGCTTATACCAGAAGCTTGCTGGGCGCAGTGCCGACGCTGGCTACCGATCGCGACGAACTGCTGGCCACCCTGGCGGGTTCCCACACCGGGATGGGAGCCGTTTCGGGAATACTCCGCGAGCAGTCTCCAGGCCACTGGGTGCGCGGCATCCCAGAGGAGTGATAGTCTGATCGCTTGCGGCCGATTTGCCCGGTTGCCAAATTTCCATTGCACTATGCGCGCTCTCATCGTTTCCGACATCCACGCCAACATAGACGCTCTCGAGGCAGTGCTCGACGCTTCTCCCCAGCATGATGTGGTCTGGAATCTTGGAGATGTAGTCGGCTATGGAGCAGCGCCCAACGAGGTGATTGAGCGAGTGAGGGGGTTGGGAACGATTTTCGTTCGGGGCAACCATGACCGTGCGTGTAGCGGGCAACTGTCATTGGAAGACTTCAACCCGGTGGCCAGCCGCGCAGCCCGCTGGACGCGCCAGGTGCTTACCCCGGAGCACATCGACTGGCTGCATAAGATGGTTCGCGGACCGGTCACACCGGATGGCCCCCAAGTGAGCTGTATGCACGGCTCATATCAGGATGAGGATGAATACCTGCTCACGGTGCGCGATGCCAGGGTTCCGCTCAAGCAAGCGGAAACGCGCATCAATTTTTTCGGGCATACGCATCTGCAAGGGGGATTCGCGGTTCACGGAGAGGACTGGTTCAAACTCGATCCGGTCTATTCCAATGGGGAGGAAGCGGATATCTCCGAACTGGTACTGGTTCCCGGCGCTCGATATCTGATCAACCCCGGTTCGGTGGGTCAACCCCGCGATCATGATCGCCGCGCTGCGTTCGCGCTCTTCGACGATCAGAGCATGGTGGTGGAGTTTCGGCGTGTTCCCTATGACTTTCGACTGGCGCAGATGCGCATTATGCGCGCCGGGCTTCCCGACCAGCTAGCCATGCGGCTAAGCTTCGGCCGTTAGAAGCAAAGCAACTGAAAAATAGGGTAGTGGCGCAGAGAGACTTTCTACACCTTCCATTTCCAGAAGGAATCAGTCCGTTGCTTCCCGAACAATCCTGACGGCGGGCTGACTGAAGTCCTCACGCTTTCTCATCGGAGCTGCCTTAGCCTTCGGCTTGGGCCGCTTTTTAATTTCCTTCTTGCCTTTGTCTTTGCTTCCCATCCCACCATCATCCCACCGTCAGGCCTGTCGCGCCAGCACCTGTGGATTTCAAAATGCACCAATGCCAAAAATACCCTAGCGAGATTTGGTTACGTGATGGGGGGTCAGCAGCGCGCCCAGGATTCCATCCTGGGCTATTTTCAGGCGTCCCTTCGGGACTT
>JBARKD010000974.1:0-22499 GCA_049800615.1 Acidobacteriaceae bacterium
ACTGCTCGATCAGAATGTAGAAGCTCGCTTTTATGGGCTCTATATGCTGACGATGGCGATCACGGTCAACATTTATACACGACTGGTGGCGCGCCCCGTGCCAAACCGCCCGCTTCTGTTGGCCGCATTTTTGTCCCAGGCTGCCTTGGTGCTGACGCATGTTCTGGGCATCATCTATGGGGGCCTGGCCCTGGTGGCTTTGATTATATTCGACACCGCCAAAGATCGCTTTCGCCCAAAGGTCTATGCTGCATACGCGGCGGGTTGGCTGGCTCTTGCCATCTGGATCCCGGCCATTCGAGCGTCGATGGCAGCCGCCAAACCACATGGCTGGATCTTCATGCCAACCGTTACAGATCTCCGTACCGTTTACCTTTTCGCAGATTCCCTTCCCTGGCTCAAGTTTTTCAAACGCCATTCTCTTGAGCTGGGATTCCAGGCAGTAAGCCGCGGCGCGGAATTGATGATCTACCTTCCGCTCGCGGCCGTCTTTGTGCTCGGTCTGCGGGCAATTTCAAAGTCCGGATGGCGCATTCTATCGGTACAACGCGGCCCTATCCTGCTCCTTGCCTATGCCCTGCTATCGGCGCCGGTATTGTTGTTCGCACTATCTCATCTCGTTACCCCGGCCTTCGTTTCCAGGTATTTCCTGCCGAGCGGCATCGGTCTCGCGATCGTTTTGGCAGCGTCCGCGGACTGGATCGGAGCGCAGATCCGCTTGCGGGGGCGTCAGGTGCCGCGCCTCCTGCGGGTATCGCTCGTTATCTTCTTGATGCTCTCGCCGGCGCTCACGGTCGTTGCGGTGGGGCAACCGGATACCTATCGGGGCTACCTGGACATTCCCCGCCTGGAACAGGCGATTCCTCAAAACATTCCAGTTGTCGCAGCCTGGCAAGAGGATTTCGCAAAACTCATGCGGCTCTCAAATAACCCGGGAATTCGTTACTATTTCCTGCTGGACTGGCCCACAGCTTTGGTAGGGCCGCGATCGTTCGTGCTGGATTATCACCTGATGCACGCCTACCGTGAGAGTGGCTATTATTCCGGCAGCATTCAGGACAATGTTGCGTTCCTGTGCTCTCATTCGGATTTTCTGGTTCTCAGTGCGCCAAACGCAGTTACCCTGGACGGCCGGGTTCCGGACAGGGCGGAATTGAAAGGGCTTAACTGGTTCGACGTCAATATCCGAACTGCACCCCAATTTCAATGGAAAGTCCTCGATTCTTTCGACTCGACGGAGGTCACGCGGAAACTGATAGCCGTGCATCGGAGAGCGCCTTTAGCCTTCTGTCCTCACCCCTGAATCCATTTTGTCTCGGCTCATGCTTCGTTTATAAGCCCGCCGATGGGCCGCGTCTTCGCTAACTCTCGCTCGCGACTCGAGCCAATGGAACCGCCGTCCATGAAAACAGCCCGTGTGAAGACCAGAAGACCCACGTCTGGCAGCGAAACCGGCAACGTTCTCCACAGAATTCCAGTCAGATACGTTGGCTGGAAAAGAAAAACCATTTTGCCTTGTTACTGAATGATTGTCAGTGAGCTATTAACGCCTCCAGTAGATCTCAGTGGACGTCAAAGGACAGTTTAGGGAAAGATGGTCTTGAAATGCGGCCCGAAACCCGACCAGAACAAGAGACTTGCCCTCCGGTAGATGTTCCGTGCCCAGTGTGCAACAGCCGGGAGCCCCTACTCTATCTCGATGGAGACGACAACGCCCTCGACCTGAAATCTGTCGGCTCATCGCGCACTCTGCTTTCGCACGGGAGGATCCTGCGTTGCCCCTCATGTGGCCTGCATTATCGCTCCTTTCGGCCTGAAAATGAAGAGCTTAGCCGCCTCTACCGGGCGGCCGACGACAGCAGATATGAAGCCGAGATGCCCAATCGGTGGAGAACCGCGCATCGACACAAAAGAATCATTGATCGGTACGTATCCGGCAAAGGCGACCTACTCGATGTGGGTTGCGCCTCAGGAGCTTTTCTGCGCCTTATGCGCGATGCGGGCTGGAACGTAGAGGGCATCGAGCCATCCGAATCGCAGTTCCGGCGGGCAGTTAACCTTCTTGGCGATTCCACCATAATTCGGCAATGCATGCTTCAGGGTGCCTCGCTTTCGAAGGACTATGACCTGATCACCCTCTGGGATGTCTTGGAACACGTAACCGAACCAGCGGCATTTCTTCAGCTCGCTTCCTCGCACCTGAAAAGCGGCGGCCATCTCGTTCTCAACGTGCCGCAAGCCGATAGCTTCATAGCCAGGCTCTTGGGGTATCGATGGCCGTTGCTATTAGCAGAGCATTTGAACTATTTCACGCGGCAAAGTTTGCGCATTTGCGGTGCATCGGCAGGTCTGAGATTGATGCAGACCGGACATCGGCCGTCTTCTTTCTCTCTGGATTACATCCTTTTCCGTGCGACACAGCATGAAATTCCTGGCGCCGTGTTATCAAGTAAGGCGCTGAGGAGCGCGAAAATTTCGCACTGGTCCGTCCCAGTTTGGCTGGGCGAGATCTATGCTGTCTTCAAGACGGAAGACTGAAGCGCCCTAACGAACAAACAGCAACTATGCTCTGCGGGTCACTGCCCCGCGAACGGGAGAGATTTCGGATGGCGAGAGTTGTGGTCATTGGCGCAGGTCCCATGGGTTTGGCGGCAGCCTATCAGGCGGTCAAAGATGGACACGACGTGGACTTGGTCGAGGCCGCTCCTGAAGCAGGTGGAATGGCCGGTCATTTTGATTTCGGCAGCATCTCGCTTGAGCGCTTTTACCACTTCGTCTGCCGGGGCGATAAGCCAACAGAGGATTTGTTGTTGGAACTCGGTTTGGGATGCAAATTACACTGGGTTCCCACCACGATGGGCTTTTATTTTCGGGGTGGCATCCGCGATTGGGGAAACCCGGTTGCGCTCATGCGCCTGAAGGGCCTTGGCTTATGGAATAAGCTGCGCTATGCGCTCTTCGCTTATCTCTGCACCAAAAGGAAAACCTGGCCTGCGCTGGAGAATCGTTCTGCCAAAGATTGGATAATCCGGTGGTGCGGTCAGAAGACCTATGATCAACTCTGGCGTCCGCTGTTCGACTTGAAATTCTTCGAGCTGGCTGACAATATCTCCGCGGCATGGATGTGGACCCGAATGCGGCGTGTCGGCCGTTCCCGCAAGAGCATGATGCAGGAAGAACTCGGCTATATAGAAGGCGGCTCAAAGACCCTGGTGGACGCGTTGGTGAATGCCATTGAAGCGGGTGGTGGAAGACTGCATCTTCACGCCGTCGCGTTGCGTGTTCATTCTCGCGCGGGGCGGGTGGTAAGCGTTGAGACAGGAGCTGGAAACTTTCCGGCCGATTTCGTCATCTGCACCCTTCCGATCCCTTTAGTCGCGAACTTGGTTCCTGATCTTCCCATGGCTGTGCGGCAGCGTTACGAGGCCATTCGCAACATCGGTATCTGCTGCGTCATTCTGAAGCTGAAGCATCAGGTCAGTCCACATTTTTGGGTAAATATGTCAGGCCTCGACTTTGAGATTCCCGGGATCATCGAATTCTCAAATCTGCGGCCTTTGGAGGATACGGTTGTCTATGCTCCCTACTACATGCCGCCTACCAACCGAAAGTGGACATGGTCTGACCAGCAGTTGATTGATCACACCATGCATTGCCTGATGACACTCAACCCTGCCCTGACCACCGCCGACCTCGTGGATGCAAAGGTTTCTCGTCTGCGATTTGCGCAGCCGATTTGCGAGCCTGGTTTTGCCTCAAAACTGCCACCTATCCAAACTCCGATCGAAGGTCTTCAGATCGCAGATACCTGCTTCTACTATCCGGAAGATAGAAGTATCGCCGAAAGCGTTCTATTGGGTCGGCGGATGGCGAACGCAATTTCCAAAAGCGCTGCTACTTCAAGTGAGAGCCTGGCGCACAACTTCGTTTTGCAATAAAGAATTTCATTGCCCGGACGGTATGGTGACCAGGTACAGCGTCTTGTCGATGTAGGGAACCGCGTCGCTGTAGTCACCGACATAGGCAACCGAGGCGCCGGTCGCGACGAGTCTGGGAAATACCCATTCTCGCGGGCTGGCCAGCAACAGGAATTTTTTATGCTGACGGACGAAGTCGGCGTAGGACTCGGTATTCGCAGTGAAGGGAAAGCCGGCCTTCTGCATGACGTCCGGGGCCTCGAAGTCTTGAAAGTAGTTGCTGTGGGAATATTGCAAGGAAGCCCGCCGGTCTTTGAGGAAGTAAACACGATTGAGAAATCGTTGATCTTCTCGCTGATTCATCTCCATGAAGGTCTGACCTTCACCAATGACAAGTGGGAGATTCGGCTGCACCGACTCAAGGACGCCCGAACGCTGGGGAATGGGATAGAGCATGGGGTGCCAAACCTGGTCCTTCAGGATAGCCAGCACCAGGACCACCATCGCCGCATACGCCGCTAAAGAGTTACGCCGTAGCCGGCAGGCCAGAAAGATTGCGAGCGCAGCCAAAATCGCTACCTGGGAAGCTATTCCGTAACGGTTATAGAACATCCCATGGCGGCGCATCAGAACCAGATTGAGAAGAATTGGACTCACAAACATCCAGGCAAGAATGGCATACTCTTCTACCTGGAAGCGCCGGGCCTGAACCTCAAGACTCTGCCGCGAAGGCATCAACAACGCGGCAAGAATGACAAAAGCGATGATTGAGGCGCCGAACGTATCTACAAAAAAGACGAGAATCGTGTTGTAAGAGGCAAAAGCCGGAAACACGATTCCGCCATACAGGCGAATCAACGGTATGTACAAAAGAACAGCGAGCATTGGCACGAGTAGTGCAGCCCATAGCGGATAATCGGGCTTTCGCCGACGGAGAAAGCGGACAGCTTCGGCCACGATAAATGCAAACAGCGTAAACGGAGCAAAAACGTGGGCTCCAATTAAGCCAAGGGTCGAGATAGATACGCCAAATAGCGCCAAACCACGGGGCTTGGTGCCGACCGCTGTATCCCACGATAGCAAGAGCCAAGCGAAAGACATGAAAAGCAACGCATACGCTCTCGCCTCAACAGCATAATAAAGCGTGGGGCCGACCGCCCAAATCATCAGGACTGCAACAGCACCAAACCACACGCCGGCCTTTCGCCTCACATACAGCAAGATTGCTATACTGCCCGAATAGAATTCGACCATTGAGGGAAAGCGGAGACCTAAAGGCGTTTTCCCAAAGATGTTCATTGAGAATCGGCTCAAGAGATAAGCCGTCGGCGGATTGCAGTCAAAGGTCTTCACTCGGTACCAGAGCTCACTTAGTGTGGTCGATCTCGCGATGTCGAGAGTGAAGAGCTCGTCAAACCATATATAGCGACGGTTTCCAATCGCAACTACGATGACATACAAAATTGTCAGACCGGCTATAACAACCCAAAGATCGCCCTTCGAGGACTCCGCGGACGACTTCGCCGTATTTGTTAGCTGCTTCTGATCCGCCGGTGAAATCGTCAATGTCGCGCTCCCGATCTCTCTCTGCCCACCTGTATTCTTATCAGAATAAGGCTAAAGGACTCTGGCGCATCCATCCATCAACAAAAGCTTTGCCGGAAGAGGGATAGCTTTTGAAGACGCTGAACGGTAACTCCTGGTTTCAAACCCTGGGCAGATTTATGGATTGTGTTCACTTTTTATCAACTGCCGCTGCATGCGAAACACCTCATGAGTTGGATTTTCACGCTCGGATACGCCGGACACCCATCGGCTTGAACTTTGAAATCCGCCCTAAGACAATTGCAAATGCCCATCGTAAGTTGTCAAAGCCTTCCGAAGCGGAGGATTCGGGTCAACTGCATTTTGCGGACGCTGGCTCATTAGTCAGTCACCGGGCTAATTATCAGTTGTGCACCTTTGCCGGAGAAATCTACTGGTGGGGGATTTCGTTTTGACTCATCTTTAAGCAATGATGCCTATGCCAGGTAATGCTGCAAGCCCAACATGGCAATCGCAAATCCAGAATGCTCATCAAAGCCTGGCGAACTGCACTGAACGCAGCCATCTTTCCTCTGTCCCTTTAACTGCAAGATACCTGTGGCAGATACATTAAGGAGTCCCTCTCATGCGATTTTCGATTGCATCGCTTTGCACAGTTTTTCTGCTGGTGGCAGTGGCTGGATGCGGTGGCGGCGGCAGCTCAACCAACAAGGCTTCGACTGCTGGTTCAACGGCTGTGACTTCAGGGTCGGCAGACTTTAGCCTGGCGATTGTTCCGGCCACGGTTACGCTGACAGCCGGTGGCGCCCCGCAATCAGCTACGATTACCGCTTCGCCAGTGAATGGGTTCACCGGGAACGTGAGCGTAACCGTCGGATCCTTGCCCTCCGGCGTTACCGCGACGCCCGCGACTTTCTCCATAGCGCCGGGGGCTCTGCAGCAGATCAGTATCGCTGCGACCTCGGCAGCGGCAGCCGGTAGTGCAACGATCTCGCTTCAGGCAACATCCGGTACTCTCAGCCACAGCATCACGACTGCGTTAACCGTCGGCCCTGCAGGCGCGTCAACCACCGCTACGGCTTCCTTAAGTGGCTCTTCCTTCGACTTCGGCAACAACCTGGTCAACAACACGGTCACGCAGTCGGTAGTCACTGTGACCAATACCGGCTCGGTGGGGTTGACCCTCAACCCGTCCCTGAGCGGCGATCCGAGCTATGCACTGGTGAGTACCGGCTCCTGCGGCGCACAGGTGGCAGCAGCAGCCAGTTGCCCCGTGATGGTGAGTTACACGCCAAAAACAGCGTCCGCTCCGAGCACGCAGAGCGCAGTTCTCAACCTTGGCTTTGGCGGTGTGTCTTCAGGAACCCCACAGACCGTCGCCCTCTCGGGGACCTCATCCATGCTGGCGGCGGGGCAGGTGACATCCACGGACAATCCGCAAGTAGCCCTTTACACCATGACCCTGCCCTTTCCCGGAAACATGACGGTGAACTTTGGGCCCACAACAGATTACGGAACGAAAACCTGGTCACAATCAACCACCGCGAGCGCTGGCCAAATAAGTATTTTTGTGGCGGGCATGAAGGGTAGCTCCACGTACCACATGCAGGCCTCGGTTCAGTTTACGAACGGTATCAGCGCGCTGGATGTGGACCACACGTTCACGACAAAGCCGGTTCCGGCGAACATGCAGCCCAAAATTACCGCGACCGCCACGCCGGGTATGACCCCGCAGCCGGGGGTGGAGTTGCTCAACATGCTGGACGGCACGCCTTCTGGAATAGCCATCACCGATCTTGCTGGAAACGTTCTGTGGACGTATGCGACTCCCGGGGTGATCACCAACTACATCCAGGGCGTTAAGCTGCTTCCCAACGGCGATTTCCTCATGGCAATCGGGCCCAACTCGTCGGATCCGCTCACCGGCATCCCGACCGGAACCATCGACGAGATCCGCGAGGTCAACCTTGCCGGTGACACCGTGCGTGAGATTTCGATCGACGACCTGAACATACTTTTGGCAACTGCGACCTGCGCAGAATGCAACGTAAACCTGCTTAGCTTTCATCACGATGTGACGCCGCTACCCAACGGACACTGGCTTGTGCTCGGCAACACGACGAGGATTCTTTCTACCACCAGTCAACCGTCATTGAACAGCGGCCCGCCGACAACCGTACTCGGCGACGTGGTTGTGGACCTGGACGAGAACCTCCGCCCGGTCTGGGCCTGGAATGCCTTCAATCATCTCAATCCCAACCACCATCCTTACATGTTCCCCGACTGGACCCACGCCAACGCGATCCTTTACTCGCCAGATGACGGCAACTTTATGATTTCCATGCGCCACGAGAACTTCGTCTACAAAATCGCCTACAACAACGGCACAGGAAACGGGGCCGTCATCTGGCATTTGGGAGAAGGCGGTGACTTTATCCTGAAGAACGGCGTTGACCCGACCGATTGGCAATATGCGCAGCACGATCCTGCATACTTCAGCAGCAACACCACCGGTGTGTTTGCACTGGGCGTTATGGATAACGGAGATGACCGCATTTTCTCGAGCAACGTCACTTGTAATACGACGAACAACCCCCCTTGCCTGTACACAACCATTCCCGTGTTTTCTATCGATGAGACCGCCATGACAGCAACGCTGGTTTTCCATCAGATATTGCCGGGACCGCTTTATAGCTTTTTTGGCGGCAGCGTAGGCCAGCTTGCCAACTCCAATATCGAATATGACCTCTGCGGGCTGGCCAACACCACTTCGCAGGTCTTTGAGGTAACACCCCAGAGCACGCCGCAAACCGTATGGAACATGACGGTATCAGGCACCTATCTCTATAGGGCATTTCGCATACCCAGCTTGTATCCGGGGGTGCAGTGGTAACCGTCGGCTGACATTCTGTCCGAGCGAGGGGCCTTGATTCGACGCTCGTACGCTTTTATTTTGCTGTCCAGAGACGCGGAAGAAAAAGATGAGGAAAAGAGGACGGGGAACTACTGGTGCGTTGTTTGGATGGCTCGCATAGGAACCGGAACAGCCCCGGAGGGGCGGATGAAAATAGCCCAGGATGAAATCCTGGGTCCCAGTCCAAACCAATGATCCAGTCCCGTAGGGGACGACTGAACACAGTGCGGGGTTCTGCCAAGCCCGGGGCCACACAACCGTAAGCAATACCCCCGGTTACGAATTCCCTGCAACAGGCCGCTGATGGGTTCCAGTCCTGCTACAGTCCCATGGACTTGCTCTCGACCAGATCGCGCGAGCGGCTGATGAACTCCTCCAGCGGCATGCTGCCCTGGTCGCCCTGGCCGCGCACGCGCAGGCTGACAGCGCCAGATTCTGCTTCCTTGTCGCCGGCTACCAGGATGTACGGCAGCTTCTGCAGGGTGAAATCGCGGATTTTCGCGCCCATCTTTTCATTGCGGCGATCTACCTCCACGCGCAGACCCGCCTTCTGCAATCTCTCCTGTATCTTTTCCGCATAAGCGTGGTGGCGTTCGCTGATAGGCACGATCCCGGCCTGCACCGGCGCCAGCCACAGCGGGAAAGCACCCGCGTAGTGCTCCACCAGCACACCGAAGAACCGCTCCACCGACCCATAAAGCGCTCGATGAACCATCAGCGGTTGATGACGCCCGCCGTCCTCCCCGACATACTCCATCTCGAAGCGGGAGGGCATGCTGATGTCGAATTGTACTGTCGACAGTTGCCATAGACGGCCCAGCACGTCGACCAGCTTGATGTCGATCTTGGGGCCGTAAAAGGCCGCCTCCCCAGGGATAGTCCTGTAGGGAATCTCCTTGCGCGCCAGGGCCTTCTCGAGCGAGCCGATAGCCAGGGCCCAGTATTCGTCCGATCCTATGTAGCTCTTGCGGTCTTTCGGGTCCCACGTGGATAGCTCCACCTGGAAACCGGTAAAGCCAAAGGTCGTCAGCATCAGCTGGGCAAACTCGATGCAGCCCACGACCTCATCCTCAATCTGATCGGGTGTGCAAAAGATGTGGGCGTCATCCTGGGTGAAA
Organism: Acidobacteriaceae bacterium; assembly: GCA_049800615.1. GTDB lineage: Bacteria > Acidobacteriota > Terriglobia > Terriglobales > Acidobacteriaceae > PALSA-350. The sequence continues at coordinate 9,495 of JBARKD010000974.1, forward strand.
CCGCGAACCCGCAATAGGCCATGCATGGTGCCGGATCGCTCGTAGCGATACACGTTGCCCAGCTCCGCATAGCGCACCGGAAGGTCGCGATAGCTCTTGGGGGAGTTCTTGTAGATCAGAATGTGGAAGGGGCAGTTCATCGGCTTGATGCGGTAATTCGCATCGTCCAGCTCCATGGGGGTAAACATGTTCTGGGAGTAGAAGCCTTCATGACCGCTGATCTTCCACAGATCTACCCGCGCGACATGCGGTGTGTAGACCAGCTCGTAGCCTCGTCTCACACACTCGTCGCGCATCCAGTCCTCCATGATGCGGCGGACCGTGGCCCCCTTGGGATGCCAGAAGATCAGGCCCGGACCAGCGACCTCCTGGATGGAAAACAGATCCAGTTGCTTGCCCAGAACACGATGGTCGCGGCGCTGCGCCTCCTCCAGCCGGACGAAGTGCTGGTCCATATCCTTCTGCGAGAAAAAGGCCGTGCCGTAGATACGCTGCAGTTGAGGATTCTTTTCATCGCCCAGCCAGTATGCGCCCGCCAGGTTCATCACCTTGTAGGCTTTGACCCGGCCGGTCGAAGGCACGTGCGGCCCGCGACAGAAGTCCTCAAATTTACCGTTCCGGTAGAAAGAAATGCTTTCCCCCGGCTTGGTGAAACGCTCCACAAAGTGGGCCTTCATGAAATCGTTGCCGGTTTTGAAGCGAGCGAGGCTTTGTTCGCGGGGCTCCCACGCGCGCACGAAGGGCTCATTGCGCGCCACCACCTCGGCCATTCGACCTTCGATCGCCTTTAGGTCCTCAGGGGTGAAAGGAGTCGGCCGGTAAAAGTCATAAAAGAAGCCGGCCTCGGTAGCCGGGCCGTGCCCCAGCTTGGTTTCGGGATAAAGCTCGAGCACCGCCGTCGCCATCACGTGCGCGGCGGAGTGGCGCACCACCTTGAGAGCCTCGGCATCCTTCTCCGTAAGGAGCTGCAAGGCAACGTCCTCGGTCAAAGGTGTGGCCAGGTCCACCAGGCGCTCTGCGCCTGCGTCCTCGGCGGCGTACATGCCGGCCTCAGGTTCCACGGTGCTTTGCGAATGCCCGTTGCTAGTCTGCGCGACAGACAGAGGCTGGATTCGGGCGACGACGGCGGCCGCCGCCAGCCGTGGGGAGATGCTCTCGGCAACATCGAGAGGAGTAGATCCGGCCGGGAATTCCTTGATGGAGCCGTCCGGGAGATGAACCTTGATGGATTCCGCGTTCACTGTCATTTTCCTGACTAAAATTCAAGCATATTGGGCCGTGGCCTCCGCCGTCGAGGCCAGGCCTTCACCGTCGAAGCCAGGGATGACGCGCGCGATGGATACTGCCTCGCGGCAATCGCTAGACCAGGCTGGTCTTTGTCATGGCTTCGAGGACGGCGAGCGGTGAAGACTCAGGCGAGACCATGGCACGATGATCCACCAGAAATGTCTGCTCCAGTGCGTATTGGCCGGAGAGCACCGCGTGCGGAACTGTCTCGGTATAAACCATCCAACTGGAGCCGGGAGGGAACTGAACGTAGTCCTTTCGGCAGTTGGCCTGGAAGGCGGCGTTCTCTTTGAGGAAGTTGTGAAAGCGCATCATGAACTCGTCATAAGGCGAGCGCTTGAGACCAGGGAGGATCGTGCCCAGGCCGGCCGTGTTCGCCAGGGAGCGAAACGCGCGGGCAGCGGAGCTCCCGCGCGCGGGCAGCGCTATTTCCTGCGGCGCAAAACGGGAAACCAGAAGTGGAAAGGGGTCGGTGACCACCCAGTCACGCGTGTCCTGGGGATTAATGTTGTTGAAGAAGCGCAAAATGCGCGCCCCGCTGGTGGGCCGCGTGGGAAAAGCGTCGGTATGCAGCAGGTCGTTGCGCCGGCGTAAAGGCAGGTCGCGGCTCTTCTCTTCCTGTGGCCGGAAGCTGGCGTAATCCAACCGCCAGTGTCCTCGGTATGGGGACAGGAAGCGCGTAATGAAACCGGCTACATCCTGCGAGTATTGCCGCATGACGGCCTGCAGGCGCTTGAAATCTTCTCCGCCCGCACTCGCAGCGTCGAGGCCGCTCACACGGTCCAGGTCTGGCTTGTAGGCAATATTCTTATGCAGCTTGCTCCCCGTCTGCTGCCGCCCGAGCAGAAACGACAGATCCTCGGGAGGAATGGGAACAGGACTTTGAGGGAAAAAGAGAATGTCGCCGGCTTCCAGCTGGCGGCACCAGGCCCGGGCCCGATCCGGGTCCGGCTCAAGATCGGTTACGGCATCGATGGTGACAACAGCCATAGGAAAAGGAAGCGTTTTCTGGGAATTTTTTAAGAAACAGCTTTAAGGCATCTCTCAGAGACCAGTTCTAGTCCCCTTTGAGTTTTCTTCGCACCCAAAGCGTTCCAAAGAAAACCAGGCTGGCAGCCAGGACGACGCAGGCGGCGGGAAAAGAAATGTACTTATAGCTGTCGGCAAAGTCGACCCGGTGGCCCATGCCGTTGTAGATAGCGACTCCAACGATGGCCAGGAAGGTGAACAGAAAGAAGCTCATGAAACCCAGGGTACAAGCCATGAGTATGCTGGTAGCGAAACCGAGATCGCCCAGAGGAACCCCAAAAAAGACTCCCCCGGTTTGTGCAGGGCGTCCCGGCTGCCGGTTCGCCTGCCGCGTATTCAGTAGGTTGGCCTTGTGCACACTCGTCACTCAGCTAGAATACTAGGTTATGGCTGAAGTCGCCCAAATAGAGTTACTGCCGGCGTCGCTCGTGGCTCAGCAGACGCCCGTGCGCCAGGCCGACAACCGCCTTTGTTATGCCATCTATGCCGATGCTCACATTACCGAGGAGGAACTGGCGCCGATCGTACAGGCCGTGCCCAACGCCGTTGCCGCCGCACTCACCCGGCACGCCTACTATTTTGTCCCTCTGACCATCGGCGAAACCGAGGAGACGATGGTCGCGCCCGGCTACACCATCGACCTGGGCGATCGCGCGATATGCCATCGAAACGTCCAGTTTGACGGAGCAGATTGCATCTTCATCTCCACCCGGCTGATGCAGGACCGGTTTGCGCTGGCCTTCGAGTTCTTTATCAATGTGGGCCACCACTTCGTGGACGCCGCCGGTGTGCCGCAAAGTTTTTGCGACCTGGCATGGTCGCAGGCTCTCGCCGATGTCCGCGGTGAAACCAGTCAGGACAGCTACGAAAGCCGCCGCCGAGCGCTGGACCGAATCCGCATTGACAGCCCGGGAGCCCGCATGGCAGAGAGAACTCTTTCTCGAATTGACCCGCCATTGGTGACCCGGGGAACGGAAAAAGGCCGAATCGACGAGAAGGCCAAGAGCAGTTTTTTCGAGTCGGCTTTCTCTGACGCTCTGGCAATCTACATGCTCTCGCTCACCCTCGATTTCAACTACGCGGATCTTCGCGAGCGCGAGTATCCACTGCTGGCGGCGCCGGCATTGGCGGAACGCCTGCGCCATGTGGCCAGCCTCTTCCCGCCCAACTCTGGTTACGAATTTCAAATCTGCTATCGCCACAAGTTTTAGCTGGAGAAGCGCATGATTGCGCACCTGCGCGGACGGTTGCTGGCGAAGTATCCACAACAGGCGATCCTTGAAGCCGGAGGTGTCGGCTACGATGTCGTAATCAGCATTTCAACGTTTACCGCGCTTCCGGCGGAGGGGGCCGAAGTGGCCCTGTTTATCCACACTCACGTGCGCGAGGATACGCTGGCGCTGTACGGCTTTCTAGACCGAAACGACAAACGCGTGTTCGAACGGCTGATCACGGTGAGCGGAGTTGGTCCCAAGCTCGCCGTGACCATTCAGAGCGGATTGAGCACTGAGCGATTGATCGGAGCCATTCGCGGCCAGGATCATGCCACTCTTTCGCAGATCCCGGGTATCGGTAAGCGGCTTGCCGAGCGCCTGGTAGTGGATCTCAAGGACAAGCTCGAGGACTTGGCCGCCGCGCCGCCGGCAGTTGAGACCGGTCCATCCACCGACGATGTATTGTCGGCGCTGGTGAACCTGGGCTACCAACGCCCATTGGCACAAAAGGCCATCGCTGCGGCCGTCGCCAAAGACAAGAGCGTTAAAGAAAATTTCGAAAAGTTATTTCGCGGTGCACTCGCCGCGATGCGCAATTAGGTAGATTTTTCCCAGCGGCAGGTAGATACAGGCACGCCTGTGGGGCGACTGCTATCGGAGGGTATCGTAAATGACTGAAACGATGGCGTTGGCCCGCTCACAAGTTTGGCATTCCAGATGCAGTGGGTGAAGACAACCAAGCTCAAAGGTGGATTGTTTCTCCCCCTCAATCCACCGGAGTTTGCGGCTCACTTCGGTGACGCCGCGGAGAAGATGCCCATGCCAGGGAGGTGTGGGCATCTTCTTTTTGCGTCTGGTTTGTTCACTGTGAAGCAGAGTCGACTTGGGCTTGGTTTCTACAGCCGATCGCTTTGGGCATATCGTCATCGACGCCTCGATTGGCGCCGATTTTCTGCATGATGTCCTGCTGTAGTTTTTCGAGCTCAGGAAAAGAGTAGTGGGTGCAAAGGTTAAGTTCCCAGGTATCGGCGGTTTTCTTCGAAACCACATACATGCGAATCGTTTCATCGGGCCGGGAAGCCGAGTCGCTCTCGCGAATAATGGAAAAGCTGTAATAGCCAGGGATGAATCCGGCGTCCCTCCGGGTGTCCATGGAGTTAATCACAACGGTGCGATCATCCACCGTGATCTTGTCGTGTTGGGCAACAACGAGCGCGACCTGGCGGGCCTGCTCAAAATCCATCTCGTGCCCATGCGCCTCTGCGCACACGATGGGCGCAGCCAGAAAAAAGAGAAAGAAGGCAACTTGTCTCATGTAGGTGAGCAGCCGGACAGCGTTGTCAGATTGAGGGAGGCAAGCAAAGTCTATTGCAGAAGCGGCAGAATACGATGCATCAAGCCGGTCCGCGACCATTACTTTTGTACTTCCGGAAGGGATTTTTCAGTGTGTGTTTCCACGTTACCGGTCCCGGTTGTGAAGGCTGAAATGTCCTGAAACCTGCCGCTCGATCCATGTAATTTGACGCACGGCATCAGGCTTTGTCCTGCATCCATTCACTTTGCAATACGCATCTTTCGATAATGAGTTCAACTTCGAATCAGACCACCGGGAAACCCTACTTCGAGGCCGCTGGGCTTAGCTTTTTGCGCAGCCTGAAAAAAAATAACCGGCGCGAATGGTTCGAGGCTCACAAGCCGGAATTCGAGCGCGAGCTGAAGCAGCCTATGCTGGCGCTGATCGAGACCGTAAACCGCGCCATGGAAGACTTCGCTCCCGCCCACCTGCGCCCGCCACAAAAATGTATGATGCGAATTTACCGCGACATTCGCTTCTCTCCGGATAAGCGGCCCTACAAAAGTCACGTTTCCGCCTGGTGGGCGCGGCAAGGCCTGGAGAAGACCTCTGGGGGCGGCTATTACATGCATATTTCTCCTGATGAAGTACTCCTCGCCGCGGGCGTGTATATGCCGGAGCGGGAGCAACTGCTCGCAATCAGGAAATACCTGATGGAGAATCATGCCGAAGTACGGAAGCTACTGGCCAACCGCCGGCTGCGGCGACGAATGGATTCGTTTAGTGGAATGCCACTCACACGAGCGCCTAAAGGTTTTCCTAAAGAGCATCCCGCAATGGATTTGCTTCTGTGCCGGCAGTGGGGCCTGGAAGCAAAGCTGGAGCCATCCACCGCGCTGGAGAAGGGTTTTGCCCGGCAAGTGATCGAGCATTTTCGTTTAGCAGCGCCGCTGGTAAATGCGCTAAATAAGCCTCTGATCGCCGGCGTGGAAAAAAACAAACGACCCTTGTTCGGCTTTGAACCCGTGCGCAAAAACCGCAATTCGCGTGAAGGCCAGTAAAATTGGGCGAAAACTTATCTAAAACGAGCCAAAAGCGGAACAATTCTCGGTTTTTCGATTGACAAACGCAGTCCAAAGCCGCATCGTAAACGGCGGTGGGTTCGTTTTACCCGCATAAACACTGGGTTTCCTGATGATGGAGAGCGCGTTCCACGCGCATTCGATTTGAGGGGCCGAGCAAGACATGGATTCTGAAGTGTGCGGAACAACGCGCCGATGGGCCCATGAACTAAAAGAGGAAAGAAGGACAAAATATGGCGACAGGTATGACCAAGACAGCATTGGTCCGGACAATGGCAGAAAAACTCGAGTTGACCAACAAGCAGTCGGCTGCATTTCTCGATCTGCTGGCTGAAACTGCGGTTAAGGAGACCAAGAAGAACGGCGTGTTTGTGATTCCAGGGCTCGGCCGGCTGGTCAAGGCGGAGCGCAAGGCTCGCATGGGACGCAATCCCCAAACTGGCGAAACCATCAAGATCAAGGCGAAGACGGTGGTTAAGTTCCGCGTAGCCAAGGCCGCCAAAGACAGCATCGCGCCGCCGAGGAAGTAGCCGCAATTTTCATGGCTGCGGCCACCGAAGAGGGCAGGCAATCCGCCGCGCCCTCTGCACCTCCGGCTTACACTGCAAGTGCCTTCGCCGGATGCGCGAGGCTCACTCCCCGGATCAATCAATCCCTTCCCGAGACCAATTTGCCTATGGCATTTAAATTCAATTCGCTGTTCCATCGGTAGCTGAAGGCCGCAAAAGGGCTCGTGCCACCAGGGATAGTCCATAGCATATGAGCACACATCGGATTAAAATCCGCGCGTCGTAGCGCCAAGCGAGAGCGGCGAAACACAGCGTGATCGTAACGGAATAGACTTCAGCCAGCAGCGCCTGTCCCCACTGCGGAGACATGGACTGCGGAGACATGGATAAAGGCGCGACGGCAGGTTTCTTGAGAAGCAGGAAGCGCGGGACAGCTCGAAGATACTGGCGGTAGCTTTCACCTTGCCTCGAGGCCAGGAAACGCTCTTCCGCGGACACAAGCAACAACACAAATGCGCTGAAAGCCAGCAGGAAAAATGCGGCCCCGCCGGGCGGCATCAGAACCGACACGCCCAACCCCAGCAGCCAGGAACCGAGGTAGAGGGGATTACGGACGTAGCGATAAGGACCTGCGGCTACGAGTGCATCGCCCTGCATCGCACGTCCGCTCATGACGGAGGAGCCGAGGTATGCCGTCCCCCAAACCCGCAATAACGCGCCGAGGCTCAGGCAGGCAAGTGCAGCGATGGTTACGAGAAGGGTGGCGGCGGCCAGGCCAATCCACCCGCTGCGAGCCAGCAGGGTCGACGCCGCCAGCCACAGCGTGCCATGATTGCCGCGGCGGAAATCCCAGGGCGCAAAAAACCCGAGCAGGTAAAGCAGAACGAAGATCGGGACGCGCCAACGAAAAATTCGCTCGGCTCGAGTCATGCGGGAGCGGATGATAAATGTAACTGAAACAGTTTCATATACGATGGGCTGCGCAAGACCAGCCCGGCAATGCTGATCTATTTGCCGGCTATGGCTTCGAGCAGCGCGTCAAAGTCTTCGAGGCGGGAATACTCGATGATCACTCGACCACGGCCCTTCCGGTCTTCAATCGTGACCTTGAGGCCAAGAGCGCGCTGCAGCTGATCCCGCGCCTCGCGCACATTAGGGTCGAGGGGTGGTTTCACCTTTTCTTCACCCTGCGGTTTTTTCTCCGGATGGATCAAGCCCTGTACGTAGCTTTCGGTTTGCCGCACCGACATGGAGAGCGCGGTAATTTTCTGCGCCGCTTTCAGGATCAACTCTGGCGATTCCAGGCTTAGCAGGGCGCGGGCGTGCCCAAAAGTCAGATCTCCCGCTTCTACTTTTTGCTGGACGTCGGGTGGTAACCGCAGAAGGCGCAGGAAATTGGCCACAGAAGCGCGGTCCTTGCCTGTACGCTGCGCCATTTGTTCCTGCGTCATTTTGAACTGATGGGCGAGACGATCATAGGCTCGCGCCTGCTCCATGGGATTGAGATCGGTGCGCTGCAGATTCTCGACGATGGTGATTTCCATCGCTTGCTCGTCGGAAACTTGTCGCAGGATTGCGGGAACCGTAGCCTTCCCCGCCATCTTGGAAGCCAGCCAGCGGCGCTCGCCGGCAATAAGTTGGAAACGGTTGTTGGCAAGGGGTCGCACCAATATGGGTTGCACCACACCGGTAGCGGCAATCGAGGCAGAAAGTTCGCGGAGCGCACTCTCATCCACACTCGTCCGCGTCTGGAAGGGATTCCGCTCGATTTGGTCTACGGAGATTTCCTTTGGCTTCCCCTCATCGGCCACCGCGACTGCGGCAGAGGGGGCGGCGGCAGGAGTAAATGCGGGCCGGCCAGGCAAAAGTGATTCAAGACCTTTGCCGAGAGCGCGGCGTTTTGGAATGTCGACAGTTGCGGTCATGATCTGGTCCTAAATAGTTTGTTGGGAGTGCTCGTTTCCGTTTGGGGCCGGTTTGAGTACGAGGGCCGGGCAATCCTTTGGGAGGAACGCTTCAGGCATATGGCCAAAAGCGTACTTTTTCCTGGCGCGTTCGGTCCTGAGGCCTGGATGTTTTTCGCTCCAGCGCCCGCGGACTTTCGATATGATTCCGCGCCATAATTTCTGCGGCGAGTTCGCGGTAGCTCTCGGCGCCCCGAGACTTCGGGTCATAAAGGACGACCGGCTTGCCGTAACTGGGAGCTTCCGCCAAGCGGACGTTCCGCGGGATGGTTGTTTTGAGAAGTTTGGCGCCGAAGAAGCGGCGCAGATTTTCTGAAACCTGCTGAGCCAGGTTGGTGCGCTCATCGTACATCGTAAGAATGACGCCCTCGATATCGAGCGTTGGATTAAAGGCGTTTTGGATTCGGCCAAGCGTGGTCAGAAGTTCTGAGATGCCTTCCAAGGCAAAGTATTCGGCCTGCATGGGGACGAGAAGGCTGTCGGCGGCGACCAGCGCGTTGAGAGTCAGCAAATCAAGGGCAGGCGGACAGTCGAGGAAAATGAATTGGTAAAGATTACGAACGGGTTCGAGCGCCTGCCGCAAGCGGTATTCCCGCCGTTCGGTTTGGATCAGTTCCACGGTTGCACCGATGAGGTGGTTGCTTCCCGGAACAATTTTGAGAGTGTCGATTTCCGTCGGCAGGGTCGCCTCGGCTATGGTGGCGTTGCCTGTCAGGACGTCGTAGCTACTGTTCCGCTCCTCATCTCGGGCGATCCCGAGGCCCCCCGAGGAATTAGCTTGGGGATCGCAATCGACCACCAGGCAGGACAATCCTTCGAGAGCGAGGGCTGCGGAGAGATTGATCGCGGTAGTAGTTTTTCCGACGCCGCCCTTCTGATTTACGACCGCGATTACTTTACTCATGCGTTAGGGAAAGATTATCGAGCGAGGCCGTTCCAGAAGCAAGAAAGGACCTTGTGCAGAACCAGCTGCAAATTGTGGAGAACCCCCGCGAGGGGTTTGGCGTGGACTACTGAAGCTGCAGATTTTGAAGGAGATATCAGCCTACCAAAATGGATGAGCTTTTCATTAGCAAAAGTGGGAACGGTGGAAAAGTAGGCCGTTCCACGTGGAACATCAGCTCGCCGGAACGACTATTTCGCCATGCCGTTCCACGTGGAACATTCAGCCGGACTGCAACACACGACGGCCAATCGCTACGACTCTATCCTCGCTATCAGGCAAAGTTATCGGCTCCTCCCAGCTCATCCTCGCGACCAGCGCCGGCAACCGTTGCGCCTGTTTCCTCGTGGTGAGAAGGAATAGGTACTTCCTGGCCCGCCCTTCCGCCCTCACAACGGCTTCCTCCATTTTGTCCACGGCTCGCATCGCGACCACATCGAATTCCCGGCTATCCGGCATTGCTTCGACGCGACCAGCGTATACCTCAGCGGGAAGGTGCAACACGCGAGTGGCTTCCCGCAGAAACGCCGCCTTCTTGCCCTGGGATTCAGCCAACGTGACCTCTATTTCCGGGCGGCAAATAAGAACTGGGATTCCCGGAAAGCCGGCTCCAGAACCATAATCCAGGAGGCTCGCAACGCCGTGGGGAAGATTCTGGGCGGCCACCGCGCATTCAAGAAAGTGCCGCCGTACGATTTGATCGGGTTCTCGAACGGCAGTCAGGCTGAGCCGCTGGTTCCACACCAAGAGCAATTCCAAATACTTCGAGAATTGCTCGAAAGCCGTGACCGGTAGTAAATCAACGCCAGCCCGCAAAAAGGCCTCTCGAATTTCTCCGGGTTCTAAAGCGTACACGGCTTCCATAATCGCGCCGCTTCCAAAAACGCCGCAAAGAGGGCGCGTGAGGCGGAGGAGCTCTCATAAGTCCTCTCCGGATGCCATTGCACGCCTAGCACAAATTGCCCCGAATCAACTCCCTCTAACGCCTCGATGATCCCATCGGCTGGACTCGTTCCGGCCATATTCAGCAAGTTTCCTGGCTTGGCGATCGCCTGATGGTGACTGGAATTGACAAAGAGGTCCTTTCCTCCGCCTTCCAGTTCTCCGCCTTCCAGCTCCCTCGCCCTCAGGATCGACGACAATCGACTTCCGGGGACCACCTGAAGTGGATGAGCCCGTTCCACTGTGCGCCCCGGTGCATGGTCAACCACGGAACCGTTCGCAAATGGGACGTGCTGAATGAGAGTTCCACCGCTCCATACGTTAAGCGACTGCAAGCCGTAACAGATGCCCAGGATCGGCTTACTTTGCGTGAAAGCATCGTGCAAAAGGAGATCATCCGCGGCTTCCCGTGGGCTATCTTTCGCTGCCGTCTCTTCTCGCCGCTCTTGTCCGTACCTGGCAGGATCCAAATCCGCTGGGCTTCCAGGCAGCAGGATCGCCGCGCAAGAGAGCAACAACACTTCCTGCTGACTGGCCGGCGCATCCAGCGGGATGGGTACGCCAATTCCTCCTGCCGCCTCTACCGAACGGATGTACTGGGGCAGACTACGCCGGTTATAAGCCTGGTCGGTCGATGTCGGCTCAGGAATGGCAATGAGGGGACGTGGCGCCGTCATGCGTCTCCTCGTGAAGCTTCTACCGGAGACTCCAACGGCTGCCCATCGGCTGGAGCGGCCAGACCCCCCTTCAAGTCACCTGGCGCCGCGTAGCACTCGTACAGATCGAGGATGTCGGCGCGAAGCCTGGCCGTAAGTTCGTCAACCTGGCGAATCGAATAAGCGGACGGATCGATCGCCCTACCGATCACCAGCTTTATGGGCCGGGGTCGAAAGTGGTGAGTATGAATCGGCAACAACTCGTAGGTTCCAATCAGCGCCATGGGGACAAGCGGCGACCGGCCACGGATGGCAATGTAGGCGGGTCCTTTCATGAAGGGCCGCATCTGGCCATCCTTGGTCCTGCCTCCTTCCGGAAAAATAAAAATCGGCATACCTTCCTTGAGCACGCGGATCGCTCTGTTTAGCCCCGCGATGGCGCTGCTGTTTGAATCCTCGTCGACCGGTATCTGTCCCGACCGGTTGAGATGCCACCCGATGAACGGCCACTTCCACAGGCTTTGCTTGGCGAGAATTCGGAACTGGAATGGCAGGCTGGCGAAGACCAGGGGCGTGTCCATAAAAGAGGTGTGATTGGAGGCGTACACTGCGGCCGGCGGTAAGTTTTCGCGCCCGATCACAGTAACCCGGGCACCCGCGGCCCATAGAGATGTTCGCCCCCACAACCGGGCGATTGCATGCTGCCAACGGCCATCCTTCTCGAGGCACGAGGCGGCCAGGGACATGGAGCCGAAAAGCCCCGTAAGCATGAAGAACAGCGGACCTCTGAACAGGTTCGAAGCAAGGCGAGTGCCCAACGGGGTGGGCGGTTGAATGTCAGGTGCGGAGCTCATACTTTCGCGGGCTCCGCCTCCAAGGTTTGCGGCACCAGCATCGGCCTCACCTGGCCAACCAGGTAGAGGGACCCGGTCACGACCACCAAACCTTCTGCGGGAGTGACTTCGAGCGCTCGCTCCAGCGCACTCACGCCATCCTGGGCGACTTCCACGTCGCTGCCGGTGGCGCGCCCAGCTGCCTCGAGTTCCTCGACGGGGGCGCTGCGAGGTGTGTCCACCCGGGTCACAATCAGCTTGTTGAACAACGGAAATAGAATCTGCGCCATCTCCGCAATTGGCTTGTCGTTGAGGCAGCCGAAAACCAGCGTAAGCGCCTGCCCATGGTCCAGCTGAGCCACCGCGGAGCGAAGGGCCCATGCCCCGGCCGGATTGTGCCCGACGTCCAGCAACACATCTGCCCGGTTCTGGCGCCCGGGGATATGCTCAAGACGAGCCGGCCAGACCGTGTCGCGAATGCCGGTCTGAATATCCACGGGCGTGATAATGTAACTATGGTTGTTTCTTAACTCCACGGCGGCAGCGATGGCTAGGGCCAGATTGCGCTGCTGGTGCGCGCCCGCGAGAGGCGAATCGATCGCAACCAGCTCGCCCATGACCGACAGCGGATATCGATTGCGCGTGTAGTGTTCGGGATGATTGTGCACCGGCACATAACCGGCGGCATTCACGCCTCGAACCCGCAGCAGCTCCGCAACTTCTCCCAGTGACTGGTTAGCCTCAGGATGTTGGGGCAGGGTAATCATCACCCCTTCACGGCGAAGAATGCCGGCTTTTTCGCGAGCGATTTCCGTAATCGTCGTGCCCAGCCACTCGGTGTGATCGAGCGAGATATCGGTAATCACCGAGACCCGGGGCTCAACGATATTCGTTGCATCCAGCCGCCCGCCCATACCCACTTCCACAACCGCGGTGTGAACGTTCTGGGAGGCGAAATGGAGAAATCCCATCGCCGTGAGAGTTTCGAAGAAACTAGGCAAGGCCGGTAGCCGCCCATCTCGAACCAGTGTGGACGCGATCTCCTCCACGTGAAAAAAAAGCGCGGCAAAGTCTTCGTCGCTGATGTTGCTGCCATCGACCTGAATGCGTTCATTGACCCGGGTCAAGTGTGGCGAGGTATAGAGACCCGTTTTGTAACCGGCTCGGGTGAGAATGCTGGCCAGAGTCGAAGCCGTCGATCCTTTGCCGTTGGTACCCGCAATTAAAACGGATGCAAAGCTTTGCTCGGCAT
>JBARKD010000975.1:0-1624 GCA_049800615.1 Acidobacteriaceae bacterium
ATACCGACGAGGTGGCTCGCGAGCCGTTTCTGAAGCATCCAGAGATGCTTTTGAAGCTCGAACACCTTGCTGTCTTTCAGGCCAACTGGAATGACAAGGCCACCAACATTCAGGCCATCGCCGCAGAACTCAATCTCGGCGTCGATGCCATGGTCTTTCTCGACGACAATCCGGTCGAGCGTGGCCTGGTGCGCAGACTGCTTCCGCAGGTCGCTGTTCCTGAACTGCCGGAAGAGCCTGCCTATTACACGCGCACGCTTGCCGCGGCGGGTTACTTTGAAGCCGTCGCATTCTCAAGGGAAGATCTCAAGCGCGCCGGCTTCTATCAGGACAACGCCAAGCGCGCCAGCCTGCAGAAGCAGGTGGGCGGGGTGGACGCCTATCTCGCATCGCTGGATATGACTATTACCTTCCAGCCTTTCGACGCCACGGGAAGAGCGCGCATCGTTCAGCTCATCAACAAGTCGAACCAGTACAACCTGACTACGCGCCGCTACACGGATCCTGAGGTGGCTGAGGCAGAAAACGACCCCGACGTCTTCACTCTGCAGGTGCGGCTCGCCGACGTCTTCGGCGATAACGGCATGATCAGCGTTGTTATATGCCGCCCCGGCAAACCCGGTATCTGGGAAATCGATACGTGGCTGATGAGCTGCCGCGTGCTCGGCCGCAAGGTGGAGCACATGGTTCTGCGCGAGATTCTCTCGCACGCCCGTGAATCCGGCATCCATAAATTGCTCGGAGCCTACCGGCCAACCGAAAAGAACAAGCTGGTCATCGACCACTATCTAAATCTCGGTTTTACCAGGGTCGCGGCAGAAGACAACGGTCTTACTCGCTGGGAGATGACGGTTGAAGGCGCAGAGCCAGAGGCCGCCCCGATGAACGTAGTTTCAGACGGGTTCCGGCTGCTAAGGAGCTAGACGCTGTGGATACGAGAGAAGCGAAAGCCAACGCTACGAGCACCGCCGAAGAAGGACCGCTGCCGCGGCGTGATCTTCTGATTCTTCCGCTCATCAGCATTTGCACCATAGGTCTGTGCCTTATTGCGGCGGAATCGTTAGCCAAATACTTCTTCGCGTCGCAGGAACTGAACACTTGCATGGTCTCCGACCCTGTGCATGGTGCAAAATTCAAACCCAATTGCACGGTACGAATGAAAGCGGCTGAAGGACCGTGGGTCACCAGCAGTTATAACGACTGCGGGTATCGAACGAAGGAGTCTTGTGGACCTAAGCCACCGGGAACCACGAGAATCGCCCTCCTGGGCTCGTCCTCAAGTGAAGGTTTCTTTAACAGCTACGATCAAATGTTCGCCTCGCTAACCGCGGCCGAGTTGACCAATGTCCTCAAGCGGCCGGTTGAGGTTCAAAACCTGGGCAGAGCCGGCTGCGACCCGATCTGCGCACTTAATCGTGTCGATGAGGCTCTTGCGCTTAAACCCGACCTTGTCATGCTGGCGATGTCGAATTTCGACATGCAGAACATGGAAACTACCGGGGCGGCACTCCAGAATGCGAAAGCGATCGCGCCTATAGCCCCCACGTATAAGGAAAAGGTATTTTCGTATCTGAAAGAAAAAAAGGCAGTAGTAGCTGTTACTCATTTCCTCACTGAGGACAAC
>JBARKD010000976.1:0-3440 GCA_049800615.1 Acidobacteriaceae bacterium
GCAGGAAATCCGGCTACGCTCCGGTCGAGATGACAATTCTGTGGGCAGGCTAGATCTGTTTTTCTATGAAACGCGTGATCCCGGTGAGGCGTTAATACAGCCTGCCACGCTTGCCCGGCCCACCGGCCCCACGCCTAGGCGATCCGGTCGATTTGCTCACCGGGAAGCGCCTGCTCTGCCTTGCGGGTGGTAATCAGAATGCTGGAATGACGCAAACCTGCATAGACTAAGGCCGCAACGAGCGCGCCCGCGAAGGGGGCAACGATAAACAACCATAACTGTTGCAGTGCCCAGCCCCCGACAAAGATGGCGGGCCCGATACTCCGCGCCGGGTTCACTGAAGTGTTGGTAATTGGAATTCCGACCAGATGAATCAGGGTCAGCACCAGGCCGATCGCCAGCCCGGCAAAGCCAACCGGGGCTGTGATGTCCGTCGCGCCCAGAACGGTGAGCACGAGAAACATGGTTAAGATCAGCTCAGCGGTAAAACCAGCAGCCATAGAGTAATGGTCGGGTGAGTGCAACCCGTAGCCGTCTGCACCGAGGCCGCTGGCCGCGGCGCTATACCCGCCGGGCTGACCTTGGGCGATGAACAGGATGACGGCCGCCGCAATCGTTGCGCCGATGACCTGCGCCACCATATAGGCAGCCGCATCGCGGGCATTGATCTTTCTGGCAAGAAAAACTCCGAGCGTCACCGCCGGATTGACATGGCACCCGGAGACTGGGCCAATGGTATACACCATGGCCAGTAGCGAAAGCCCAAAGGCCGCGGCTATGCCAACAAAGCCGATGTGACTCCCCGCGAGCACCGCACTGCCGACGCCGCCGAAAACAAGGACGAATGTGCCGACCAGTTCCGCGAAATATTTGTTCATGGACGCCTCCTATAGGCGAAAGAAGTATAAGGCCATTTGCCGATAGGTTAGCGCGAATATTCGTCGAGCAGTCTGGCGTCGATAGACCGGCCGTCGCTCAGCCGTGAACTCCTATCGCATCAACCTACCCAACATCCGAATTCGCCGCCTGGATCAAAGCCTTGATATACCCATAGGCAAACGCATACCCCTGCAACTTCCCCGGGTCGCCCGGGCTCGCCGGCACATGATCCGGCAGAATCCCTCCGGAAAACCCCGAATCCCGCAAAATGCGAAGAATGGGAAAGAAATCCAGCACACCCTCATCGTGATACACCTCGGCGAAGTCATTCAGCCCGCCCTGAATGGCCCGCATATGGATCTGGTGGATTCTTCCGCGATCCGCAAGCCACTGCACAAGCGGCGGGATCTGCCGGTTCGGATCGGTGGAACCTTCCGCCAGAACGCCGAGATCCATTTGAAACCCATTGTGCGGATCATCGACGATCATGGCATACCGCTTGTAGGCATCAAAAATCGACGGCGAGTCGAAATTACCGACACCCTCATATCCCCAGGGCAGCCCTGGAGGGTCGTAGGGATGATTCGCCATATTCACGTCATATTCTTTGCACACCGGGATCACGCGTTTCAAAAAGACTTCAATCCGCTCCCAGTATTCGTCGAAGCTCAGTTTGCCGAACGGGCTCGTCGCCAACCCTTTCCAATCCGGCTCAAGCTTGAACGTCGAATACACTGAGTCGCCGCGCCCGGGTCTCGTGCCGTTACGCCGAATGGGAATTGCGGTCCAATGCTGGCTGATCAATCCCACACCGACCGCCCTCGTCTTGCGAATGTTTTCGCAGACCTGGTCAAGCTTGCGATCCCGCTCCGCGCCTGCTTTCATCACGATGTAGCCGGAATCCATGCGGAAGCCTTCGAGGATGATGCCCGCTGCGTCGCACGCATCGCGCATGCGTTGCAACGCATCAAGATCAAACGCTCCCCCTTGCGGTCCTTCGGGTGCGATAAAGTCCCCCCACCCGCTCTTCGCGGCGGCCTTGGGCGGGCCGCTGCCCGCAGCCACCATCACAGGGTCCGGGTTAATGTGGGACACACCGAAGCGGAGGTTGTAGCTAAAGTTTTCTTTAGAGATGAAGTCTTTTCCCTCGACCACGTGATAGTCCGTGCTCACGTGCATCTTTGTATTCTTCCGCGATATATGCCGTGGGGTTGCGCCTTCAGCCGTCCACAGAGACTTACCGAGGCCCGCGCCTGCAGCCGCCCCGAACAGCGCCTTCCCGAATTCCCTTCTTCTCATTCTTTGCTCCTACAATCTCTTTGGCACCGACCCCATGATAGGCGCAGCCGGTTACCTCGCCGTACGTTTCTGCGGCGCGAGTAGCCGCTCTCACTCGCACACGTGGGCGCATCCGGCGCAGTGTGACAGCAAATCCTGCTTCACGCCGGTCGAAGAGATAATTTCGTGTTTGCGGAACGGGCTGGTCGTAGAGGCAAACTGCAGGTAATGACAAGGTTAGGGTTTGCTATTAATTCTGAGAGCCGTGGTTGGATGACAATCAACCGCACCGGTCAGAGCGAGAGGATCTGCAGTTCGCTCGTCAGGCCGCTGCACTGAACGGAAAAACAAACCTACCCTTGTCATCTACCGTGTGCGGCCCGTGGTTTCCGCCGGGCTCATGGCCTGCACCTTACTGTGCTTGATACTGTAACTGAAATAAATCCCCAGGCCGATCACCAGCCACACAATCAGGACTTCCCAGGTGATGAGCGGAAGCTTGATCATGAGATAAAAAGCGCTGCAGATACCAAGGATAGGAACTAAAGGGACCATGGGGGTGCGAAAAGGCCGTTCCAAGCCGGGGTGACGGCGGCGCAGGATCCAGACGCCCGCACAAACAATGGTGAAGGCCAGCAGCGTTCCCATATTCACCAGCGCCGCCAGCTTATCAATGGGAAGCAGAGCTGGGAGAAAGGCAACGATTGTGCCCACCACGATGTTCGAAATCCACGGGGTACGGAACTTAGGATGAACGTCCGACGCCCATTTCCACAGCAGGCCGTCTTTGGACATCGAATAAAAGACGCGTGACTGGCCCAGCAACATGACCAGCATTACCGTGCCAAGACCAAAAACAGCCCCTATCTTAACCAGCAGACTGCCC
Source organism: Acidobacteriaceae bacterium (assembly GCA_049800615.1). GTDB lineage: Bacteria > Acidobacteriota > Terriglobia > Terriglobales > Acidobacteriaceae > PALSA-350. The sequence goes on from JBARKD010000976.1 coordinate 3,044, forward strand.
CACTCCACCCCGGTAACATCGATGCCGACGGCCACCGGATCGCTGACATCCAGGCTGCGGTAATTAACCAGTCCGGTCAGCACTGTGGATACCAGGATGTAAAGGATCGTGCAAACGACCAGCGAGCCCAGAATTCCGATGGGCATGTCACGCTGCGGATTACGCGCCTCCTGTGCGGCAGTAGAGACGGCGTCAAAGCCGATATAGGCAAAGAAGACCGAGGCCGCGCCCGCCGTAATACCCCCGAATCCATATAAGCCGGGGCCTTGCGCCGGAGGAATAAAAGGGTGCCAATTCGTCTTAGCCAGGTCAGGGTGGTGGAACAAGTACGCGCCGCCGAGAACCAGAAAAATGCCGACGATGCCTAACTTAACGATCACAATCAGGGAATTTAGAT
>JBARKD010000977.1:0-1776 GCA_049800615.1 Acidobacteriaceae bacterium
GGTTGGTTCTGCCATCTTCGCCAATGTGACGGCAGAGCTGGCCGGGCAAATCTGCACGGTGCGATAAGTGGATTTTCTGCCTGAGCGCGGCGAGGATCGCCGCGGATCAGGAGCAGCCATGTCGAGACGAACACGACGGAATCACAACGCTGCCTTCAAGGCCAAGGTGGCATTGGCGGCGATCAAGGGTGAGAAGACGCTGGCCGAGTTGGCGCAGCTGTATGACGTGCATCCGACCCAGGTCACGGCCTGGAAGGCGCAGCTGCTTGAGGGCGCTTCGGGATTATTTGGCTCCGGTTCCACCGGCAAGGAGAGTGCACCGGCGGTAGACCTGAAGACGCTGCACGCGAAGATCGGCGAATTGACGCTGGAGAACGATTTTTTGTCCGGTGCGCTCGGCAAGGCCGGGCTGATGAGCGCAAAGCGATGATCGACCGCGGCCATGACCTGCCGCTGACACGGCAGGCGGAGTTGCTGGGGCTCAGCCGCGGCAGCCTGTATTACCAACCCCGCGCGGTGCCGGCCGCGGACCTGGCGATCATGCGCCGGATCGACGAACTGCACCTTGATTACCCGTTCGCGGGCAGTCGGATGCTGCGCGATCTGTTGCGCGGCGAGGGCGTCGCGATCGGCCGGGAACGGGTGGCGTCGATGATGCGGCGGATGGGTCTTGAGGCGCTCTATCGCAGGCCGCATACCTCCAAACCGGCAGATGGGCACAAGATCTATCCATATCTGCTGCGCGGCTTGGCGGTGGAGCGAGCGGACCAGGTGTGGGCCATGGACATCACCTACATTCCGATGGCGCGCGGCTTTGTCTACCTGACTGCGGTGGTGGACTGGTTCAGCCGGCGGGTTCTCGCCTGGCGGGTCTCCATCACGCTGGAGGTCGAGTTCTGCCTCGACGCGCTCGAAGAGGCGCTTGCCCGGCACGGCAGGCCGGAGATCTTCAACACCGACCAGGGAAGCCAGTTCACCAGCGCTGACTTCACCGCGCTGCTGTTGGAGAACGCCATCGCGATCAGCATGGACGGCCGAGGCGCCTGGCGTGACAACGTCTTCGTCGAGCGGCTCTGGCGCTCGGTCAAATACGAGGAGGTCTACCTGCGCGCCTATGACGACGTCGCTGAGGCACGCGCCTCGATCAGCCGGTATTTCGACTTCTACAACCGCAAGCGCCCGCATTCGAGCCTGGACGCACGCACGCCCGACCAAACCTACTTCGATGCCCTGCCGCTGGTCGCGGCAGCATGAATTTCGCCGCCGTTGGTGGGCATCGCTCCGGTCGGGCTACGCCCTCCCTGCGCGACGCCCCCAACGGCAATTCACGTCAACAACCGGCAGAACATCCATCTATCGGAAGCGAAACGCTGTTCAGACGAAGCCGGCCAGCTCAGTCCATCGCAGCAACTTAATGCTGAAGATGAAAGCGGCGTCGCTACCGGAGCTTGCCCGAATGGCGGATAAGCTCGATCTGGCGCGCGAGAAGCCCCAGCCCGAGTGAACGATCGCATCAGCTCTCCTTGCTCCGGGGGTACGCCGCCGCGGTTCATAGCATCAATGCGCTATCAGGCAGCCGGTCCCGGGCGGTCATTCAGAGTGAACTGAAAAACGGCGCCGCGTGGCACGTTGTTGCTCGCGCGAAGCACGCCGCCGTGAGCCTCGACGATGGAGCGACAGATCGACAGCCCCAATCCCAAACCGTTGGGCTTCGTGGTGTAAAAAGCATCGAACAGATGCTCGACGATATTCGGCGCAAGCCCCGGACCCGAATCT
>JBARKD010000978.1:0-14805 GCA_049800615.1 Acidobacteriaceae bacterium
GCGCCGCCGAGTCGCGCAGCAACGGCTGAACCTGGCTGAACCTACCCCGGGGAGGCAACCCTGGGGCTGCTAGACAGGCTGCGGAAAAACAACGCAGCGGCTCGACAAGCCTACCAGGCGTAGCCACTTGTCTAGGCAGGGATACATTATCTAGCGCCTCGCTCGTTGCTTCGGCGCGTTTTTCCGCAGCCTGTAGAGCCGCGGCAGCGGGAGAAGCCCCAGACCCATATATGAGACCCATATATGAGACAAGTTCAAGGAAGTTTCCGCCGCATGGGTTAACGTAAAAACGATGATTCGTCTTCCTTTCCCGTGGCGCCGCCCGGCTGCGGCCGCCGTTCTGGCCGCGTGCCTGTTGATCGCCGATTGCGCTGCCGCGGCGCCGGTGCTGAGCTACAAGGTCATCGCGAAATACCCGCACTCCACCGAAAGCTATACCGAAGGCTTTTTCTATCTGGATGGACTGTTCTATGAAGGTACAGGCATCGCCGGACACTCCGCGCTACTCGCCATTGATCCCACGACCGGCAGGATTGTCCAGAAACGCGACTTGCCGGCGCAATATTTTGGGGAAGGAATTATCGACTGGGGAGCCAACGTCTACCAATGGACCTGGAGGTCCCAGATCTGCTTTGTCTATGACCGCTTCAGCCTGCGGCCCCTCAAGCAGTTTACCTACGACGGTGAGGGTTGGGGCATGACGCGCACGGCTAAAGAAATCATCACCAGTGACGGTAGCGCGACTCTCCGTTTCCGCGACCCTCTCACCTTCCGTGAAACCCATCACATCCTGGTAAAGGATGGTGCGACGCAGATCGATCAACTCAACGAGCTGGAGTTCATCAAGGGAGAGATATACGCCAATGTCTGGCATTCGGATCGGATCGCACGCATCAGTCCCCGTGATGGCCACGTGATTGCCTGGATCGATCTGACCGGCCTGTTACCTTCTGACCAGATGGTGAACCAGGAGTCGGTGCTGAACGGCATTGCTTACGACGCCCGCCGGGATCGCCTGTTTGTCACCGGTAAGCAATGGCCTGCCGTGTTTGAAATCCAGGTCGTTCCGCGTTCCGCTGCAAAACGTTAGCCCGGCTTCTCATTGCTTGCTGAGACATGCGTCAATCGCCTGCTCCCATTCCGGGCCATTCTCTCGATCTTTCTCCCCCATGGCTTTCACCTCCTCGTTGGCCAACACGTTCAGAGCAGTCCGCGCATAGGTCACATCCACACGCGTGTGTGCCGGATCGAGCGAAGTCAGACGAACGTCCACCGTCGAAACCATTTTGTCCGGGATGAAAGCCACATATTGCATGCGGCCTCCTGGCGGATCGAACAGCGTATTGACCCAGACGCTGTTATGCGGACCATGCTGAATGCTAAAGACGGCGCCCTGTACGTCGCTGGCTGGTTGAGGGTACAGATACTGCGGATCCCATGCCGGTCCGGCCCAGCATCGCTCTCCCTCGGGGCCAAATAGTACTGCCGAGCGGTTGAGAGGGGCGCGGACAACGAAGTGAAACGTATTCGTGATGTGGGCGGGTTGAGTCATTGCGCCAGGAATCCCCATAGGCGGAAGGCGAGCTTTCCTCATTTGCGTTCCCTCAGCCGATGGCTGTCGGAGGCATGAAGCGCCAATCCGTAGATGGCCCTAAGCTGTTCAATTTCCCGCAGAGTCTGGGCAGAAAAAGCGGACTTGCCTTCAAACGCATGCAGCACGATGCCTTCCAGCAGGTCGCCCAGCGTCATGTCCTTCAACTCCGCGAGCGCCTTCAAGACTTTGAGCAGCCGCTTCTCTAAACGGACACCAGTCTGAATTCGCTCGACTTCGATCATGTACCAATGTACCACGGTAACAGATTGCATGTGCCATGATGCCAGAGGGAGGAAACCGCGATGAGTTACGTACCCAATGCCAGGCGGTATGAAGGGGCTCTGTTCCGGAGATGTGGACGATCGGGTATTGTTTTGCCGCCAGTTTCCCTGGGCTTATGGCAGAATTTTGGCGGTGCCGACGTCTTCGAGACCGGCAGGGCAGTGATTCGCCGGGCGTTCGATCGCGGTGTCACCCACTTCGACCTCGCCAATAACTACGGGCCGCCCTATGGCTCGGCCGAAGAGAACTTCGGTGAGATTCTGCGCAAGGACTTTCGCGGTCACCGTAACGAATTGCTAATCTCCAGCAAAGCGGGCTGGGACATGTGGCCCGGTCCCTATGGAGTTGGGGGCTCGCGCAAATATCTGCTGGCGTCGCTGGACGAAAGCCTGCAGCGGATGGGATTGGAGTACGTTGACATTTTCTATTCCCATCGGCCTAGCATGGATGTGCCGCTGGAAGAGACCATGGGAGCGCTGGCTCACGCGGTTCGTCAGGGTAAAGCTTTGTATGTGGGCATCTCTTCCTATAGTCCTGAGCGGACCCGCGAAGCGGCAAAAATTTTGGCCGGTGAGGGAGTGGCGCTCCTCATTCACCAACCGTCCTATTCGATGCTGAACCGCTGGGTGGAGAGAGGCCTGCTCAGCACGCTGGAAGAGCTAGGTGTAGGCTGTATCGGATTTTCGCCCCTGGCCCAGGGACTGCTTACCGGGAAGTACCTCAAGGGTGTTCCACAAAACTCCCGTGCTAAAGCGGAGGGTTCGTTTTCAAAAGGTTTTCTCAGCGAAGAAAATCTCAACCGCGTGCGAGCCCTGAACGATATGGCAGACGGACGTGGCCAGACCTTGGCGCAGATGGCAATTGCCTGGGTGCTGCGCGATCCGCGAGTGACCTCGGCTCTGATCGGCGCCCGCGACGTAAAGCAGCTTGACGATTCGCTCGACGCTGTCAAGAAGCTCGACTTTACGGGGGCGGAGTTGGCGGAAATCGACCGTCATGCCCGGGACGCGGACATCGATCTCTGGAGAGGGGCCCGCGAAGGAACAGCCTGAACCCACTGCCGGCCCGCGATCGGCGAGAGTATTTCGATTTGCCCAAGATGCCGGACTCAAACTGATCCGCGGTAGTGTGCTAATTTGATCTCGATTGAGTTTTCGAGAGTCCACCGAACATGCGGCCTGATAGGAATTCCGGGCATTTCTTCGGAGGGGCAAATGATCTCTGGCGCTCACGTAATTGTCTACAGTAAGAACGCCGAGGCGGACCGCGCATTTTTCCGTGATGTCCTCGGTTTCAAATCCGTGGATGCGGGTCATGGCTGGCTGATCTTCGCCCTGCCCCCGGGAGAAGCCGCAGTCCACCCATCCGATGAGAGTGGCGCCCACGAACTCTATTTCATGTGCGACGATCTGAAAGCCGAAATGGCTTTCCTCGGAGAGAAGGGTGTTAAGTGCTCTAAAGTTCAGGAACTACGATGGGGTTCCATTACGAAGATGCGGCTTCCTGGTGGGGGCGAGGTCGGCCTTTATCAACCGAAGCATCCTACGGCCTTAGCCTTGAAATGAAGTGCCCGTCACATTAGGTCACTACGCTACCGCTCACCTCTTGGCGGTTGCATTCTTCGGTCTATATAATCGCCTGCCATCGGCTTCTAGCGGGCTCCTTCGGTCCGCTATCGCGGAGGGCGGGATGGCGGCTCCAGATGTAATCTGGAAAGACGGAAGGTTTGGTCAGACGTCCAGGCGGGATCCGTGGTGGCTTTCCCCCACCGCGGTTTTCCTGGGCTTGAGCGCCTTCATTGTGTATTCGACATGGGCGGCGTGGCAGGGTAATCACTACACCTTTGGGCCCTACATCTCACCCTTCTATTCCCCGGAACTTTTCGGTTATTCGCCGCACGCGCTTTTTGGTCCTAAACCATCCTGGTATCCCAGCTTTCTGCGCTTCTCTCCTGCGCTTCTCATCCTTTGGATTCCCGGCCTCTTTCGCCTCACCTGCTACTACTACCGCGGCGCTTATTACAAATCCTTTTGGGCTGATCCTCCGGCCTGTGCCGTCAGCGAACCGCGAAAAAGCTATCTCGGGGAGCGAAGCTTTCCCCTGATCCTGCAGAATTTCCATCGCTACTTTCTGCGCCTCTCCTACCTGGTGTGGGCGTTTCTGGTGTACGACGCAATCGTGTCCTTCCGCTTTCCCAACGGCTTCGGCATCGGCGTGGGCAGTCTCGTCCTTTTGGTCAATGTGATCCTGCTGGGCGGATACGTGTTTGGCTGCCATGCGTTTCGCCACCTGATTGGAGGTACGTTCGATCAGATCTCCGATCATCCTGTGCGCCACAAACTCTACGACTGCGTGAGCTGTCTCAACGCACGCCATCAAAAGTGGGCCTGGGCGAGCCTGTTCTGGGTGGGATTCTCGGATATCTACGTTCGTCTTTGCTCGATGGGCATCTGGCATGACTGGAGAATCCTGTAGATGCCGGAGTTCCAGCGTTATACCTATGACGTTCTTGTCATCGGCGCCGGTGGAGCCGGCCTGCGCGCGGCGATTGAAGCCGCAGCCGTCGGCGCTAAAGTAGGCGTCGTATGCAAATCCCTGCTGGGCAAGGCGCACACCGTCATGGCGGAAGGCGGGATTGCCGCAGCCCTGGCCAATGTCGACGATCGCGATAACTGGCAGGTCCATTTCTCCGATACCATGCGCGGCGGCCAATACCTCAACAATTGGCGCATGGCCGAGCTGCATGCGAAGGAAGCCCCGGAATGTGTCCGCGAGTTGGAGGCCTGGGGCGCGCTCTTTGATCGCACCAAGGACGGCCGCATCCTGCAGCGGAACTTCGGCGGCCATAAGTATCCGCGGCTGGCACATGTCGGCGACCGCACTGGCCTGGAGATGATCCGCACCCTACAGGACCACGGCATCCACTGCGGCATGGAAGTGCACATGGAGTGCACCGTACTCAGCCTTCTGCTCGATTCCGGCTGCGTCGCGGGCGCCTGCGGATACGATCGCGAGAAGGGCCACTTCATGTTGTGGCAGGCGAAGGCGGTGGTGATCGCCACCGGAGGAATCGGCCGAGCCTACAAAGTCACCAGCAATAGCTGGGAATATACCGGCGATGGGCTTGCTCTGGCTTATCGCGCCGGCGCTGAGCTGCAGGAGATGGAGTTTGTCCAGTTTCACCCCACGGGCATGGTCTGGCCGATCAGTGTTCGCGGCATCCTGGTCACCGAGGGCGTCCGTGGCGAAGGCGGTGTTTTGCGCAACAGCGAAGGCCGCAGGTTCATGTTTGACGAAATTCCCGAGCTCTACCGGGAGCAGACGGCGGACAACGACCATGAGGGATGGCGCTATACACAGGGTGACAGAGATGCCCGCCGCCCACCCGAACTGCTCACCCGCGACCATGTTGCCCGCTGTATTAATCGCGAGGTCAAGGCAGGCCGGGGCACGCCCCACGGCGGGGTTTACCTGGACATTGCCTGGATCAAGCAGCACCTCTCCAACGCGGAGGAACATATCAAGCGCAAACTGCCCAGCATGTATCACCAGTTCAAGCAACTGGCTGACCTGGACATTACACGGGAGCCCATGGAAGTCGGGCCCACCACGCACTATATGATGGGCGGCATCCGCGTGGACGGGGATTCGCAGATGTCGAACGTGCCTGGGTTGTTTGCCGCTGGAGAGGCAGCCGCGGGATTGCATGGCGCGAACCGGCTCGGAGGCAATTCGCTCTCGGACCTGGTCGTCTTCGGACGCCGTGCGGGCCGTTATGCCGCCATATTTGCCGACAAAAACGTCGCCGCCCCGGCAATCGACGAGCAGCAACTTCAGGCAACCGCCAAGGCCGCCCTCGAGGCTTTCAATCGCGGCGCCTCTGGCGAGAATCCGTACCAGATTCAATACGACTTGCAGGAAACCATGCAGGACCTGGTGGGCATCGTGCGCACCGAAAACGAAATGCAACAGGCGCTGATCAATATCGAGGATCTCCAGAAGCGCGCCGGCCGCGCCGGGATCACTGGTCATCGCCAGTACAACAACGGCTGGCACACGGCGATCGATCTCGCGAATCTGCTGCTGGTATCGGAGGCCATCACGCGCGCCGCCCTGATGCGGAAAGAGAGCCGCGGCGCGCAGTTCCGCGAAGATTTTCCCAATAAGGACCCGGAATGGGGCAAGCTCAATATCGTCGTGAGGCAGGGAGCGCAAGGCGAGATGCTGGTCGAGGAACGCGCTCTTTCTCCCGTGCCCGATCCCTTGCAGGCTGTGATCCAAGAAATGAAGTAAGGGAAATGAAGTAAGGGAGATGAAGTAAGGGAAATGAAGTAAGGGACGAAATCGAAAAGCGACATAAGGGAGATAAGCGAGAGAAACAACCCAGGGAGGGGACCAGTGACGCAGGCGATGTTTCGCATTTGGCGTGGGGATTCGAGCGGCGGAGCCTTTCAGGACTACGTCATCCCGGTGGAAGAGGGCATGGTGGTTCTGGATGCTGTGCATCGTATCCAGGCGCAGCAGGCGCCGGAGCTTGCGCTTCGCTGGAATTGCAAAGCCGGCAAGTGCGGCTCCTGCTCGGCGGAAATCAACGGCATGCCAAAACTCATGTGCATGACCAGGCTTAGCAATCTCAACCTGGACATGCCGGTCATTCTCGAGCCGATGCATACCTTCCCCGTGATACGCGATCTGGTCACGGATGTCTCCTGGAACTTCCGCGCCAAGAAGACGATCAAGCGCTTCAAGCCTCGCTCTCCGGACGAGCCGGACGGAACCTGGAGGATGCAACAGGCGGATGTCGAACGGGTGCAGGAATTCCGCAAGTGCATCGAATGCTTTCTCTGCCAGGATGTATGTCATGTCCTGCGCGAACATCACAAGGAAGCCGAGTTCATCGGGCCTCGGCTGCTCGTCTATGCGGCGGCGCTCGAGATGCATCCCCTCGACAGCGAAGATCGCGTCAGCGATTTGAAGAAAAAGCACAGTATTGGTTACTGCAACATCACCACCTGCTGCCGGCAGGTGTGTCCCGAGTCCATCACGATCACGGAAAACGCAATCATTCCGCTCAAAGAGCGCGTGGTCGACAGGTTCTTCGATCCGTTGAAGCAGCTCTTTCACATCCTCTAAAGCAAGGGGGCCACATGTACGCACTGAAACCTATCTCCCGCGAAAGCGTAGCCGGCGCGCTGGCCAAAGCTGAGCGTTACCGTTTGCTCAACGAGCCCAGCGAAGCGGAGAGCATCTGCCGCGACGTTCTTGAAGTCGATCCAGGGAACCGCGAAGCGCGTATCAGCCTGATTCTGAGTTTGACCGACGAGTTTTCAAAGGATGACCGGGCTTTCGCCGGCGCGCTGGCGGAGACCGCCCGTCTGGACTCAGGCTACGATCGCACGTACTATTCCGGCATCATTTGGGAGCGCCGTGCGAAAGCATCTCAGGATGCCTGCAGGCTGGGATCGGGCCGCCATGTCTATGAGTGGATCGTCAAGGCGCTGGCCTTGTTCGAGGAAGCAGAGCGCCTGCGGCCGGCGGGCAACGATGACTCTATCCTGCGCTGGAACGCGTGTGTTCGCTTTCTCGAGCGTCACAAAACCCTGGGACCGAGAACGGAGGATGTGAAAGAGCCCATCCTCTCCGAGTGAATTCCTCGCCCGTGTCCTGATTTGAATCACTCGTGTCGCAGGGCCACCATTGGGTCGACCCGCGTGGCTCGACGCGCAGGAAAATAAGCAGCCAGCAGTGCAACCGATGTAAGAACGAATGCAACCACGGCAAAAGTCAGCGGATCGCTGGGGCTGACGCCAAACAACAGAGAACCCATCAGGCGGGTGATGGCCAGTGAACAGGCGAGGCCGATCGCTACACCGAGCGCAGCAATACGCGTGCCATCCCTCAAGACCAGGCGCAGAACGTCCTTTCGCTGAGCGCCGAGCGCCATGCGGATACCAAATTCCGGAGTGCGACGCCCAACCGAAAAAGCCACCACTCCGTAAATACCAATGGCTGCCAGAGCCAACGCAGAAATGGCGAAAGCGCCTACGAGCAGAAACAGGAAGCGCCGGTCTGCGAGCCATCCGCTCATTTCATCCGTGAAAGTCGAAAACTTCACGGGTACGTCGGGAACGAGATCGCGGAAGATACCGCGGGCGGCGGGAAGGATTTCCCCTGGTTGGGCTGAGCTCCGCATCAGGATAGTTGGCGTGGAGTTGGAATTGAATCCGCGCTGGCGGTAATCGACATAAATGATGGGGCTGGGAAGGGAGTTCAGACCCTGTGCGAGAACATCGCCGGCGACCCCAACAATAGTAAGGGGCTTCAGGTTTCCGTCCATGTTGCCGAAGTCGATCTCCTGGCCGATCGGATCCTGGCCTGTCCAGCGCTGCCGCGCCAGCGTCTCGCTGATCACGGCAACATGAGGCGAATTCCAGCCGTCCTGTTCGCCAAACATTCGTCCACGGATGAGCGGAATGCCCAGGGTTCGGAAGTATTCCTCACTGGCGACGGCATAGAGCGCGTTACCGACCCGCGTGGGATCCCGTTCAAAGCGATCCCATTGGTCGAACGATGTTGGCGGCTTCTCGCCATGGAGGATCAGGAAATCTCCGTTCGCAAGGTTGTCTCCGTTGGCTACTGGCATGGCCCCGGAGAGACCCACGGACTCCGTGCCGGGAATCGCGCGCAGCCGGGTCAGCATCTCATCCATCCGATGAATCTGCCGCACTGTGGCCTCCGGATCCTCAGCGTGAGGGGGCGAAAATTCCATGGTGATCAACCTTTTCGGATTGAACCCAGGGCTGATGCTGACCAGCCGCAGAAAGCTGCGGCCGAGAAGGCCCGTTGCGACCAGAATCATCAGGGTGACGGCAATCTGGGCCGCAACCAGGAGGCTACGAAGCCGATGGGTGGCGCCGCTTCCGCTGTAACCGCGGGAACTCGCGGACAATTCTTCCTGAAGTTCTCCTTGCGTGGCCCGCCAGGAGGCAAACAATCCCAGGGAGATTGCTACGGCTACGGTTGCGGCCAGAGCGAACAGCACGGCCGGAAGGTCGACGCCGATGCCTTCCTGCCGAGGGAGGTTCGCGGGAAGAATCGCGCGCAACAAGCGGACGGCTGAGATCGCAGTCAAAACGCCCATTGCCCCTCCTGCAAGCGAAAGCAGGAAAGACTCGGCCAGGAATAGTCCGATCAGCCGGCCGCGGCTCGCTCCCAGCGCGCGGCGGACAGCCAGCTCCTTCTGCCGCGCCGACGTCCTCGCCAGGAACAAACCACCGACATTCGCGCACGTCACCAAAAGCAGGAGACCGGCAGCTGCGAGCACAGTCAGCAGCGCGGTGCGTACGTCTCCAACCATAGCCTCCGCCAGGGGCACGACCGATGCGGCATCAAGGTCCGCGTCCTTGCCGTACTGACTCTTGATCCGGCGAGCGATGGTGCTGAGATCGGCGCGTGCCTGCGCAACGGTGGCGTCGTCGCGTACGCGGCCGACTGCGTTCCAATTGTGGCCCGTGCGGCTGGTGGCAGGATCATGCTCCCGCGGAATCCATACGGCGACACCCGACGGAAAATCGAATCCCGGCGGCATCACGCCGGCGATAGGATAAATCTTGCCTTCCATTGCCACATGAAGTTTCGAAAGGTCCGGCGAAGCACCAAGATATCGCTGCCAGTAACCATAACTGACGACCGCGGCTGGTGCGTTCTGTGCGTTTTCCCTAAAGACCTGGCCTTGCCAGGGCGCAACTCGAAATACATCAAAGAACGCGGGCGACACAAGGGCAACATTGACCCGTACCGGCTCTCTGCCGCCGGAAACTGACGAAAGGAAACTACCAAATGCGGCCAGATTTGCGAATGTATGGTTCTGGGTACGAAAGTCGTCGAAGTTTGGCCCCGCGATGATCATCCGGTGGCCATCGGGAGCCTGTTCCCAAACGCGCACAATCTTATGCGAATCCGGATAGGGAAGCGCGCGCAGCAGCACGGCTTCGACCACTGAGAAGATTGCTGTGGACGCGCCGATACCGAGCGCCAGCGTCAGGATGGCGGTGAAAGCGAATCCGGGGGATTTCGCGAGTGTTCGCAAGCCGTAGCGCAGGTAGGATAGTAGGGTGTCCATTGGAACCTCCGGACGCGAGTGCCAACCAATCTAATACATCCAACTGCAGTCGCGCGTGAAATCGGTCGTTAGCGACCGCTGCCATTGGGCGCCGGTCTTCTCGACCGCGAAGATGCCTCCGCTTCCGCACAAATGGCCACAGCTCTTGATGACAGAAACCAGCGCATGCCTGTGCTCATGATCGAATCCCGGCACGCCCAGGAAACGTACGTATCGGAGTTGCTGATAGTTCCCGCACGCCGCTCCCGAACGTTGGTGGTTCTCGAGGCAGGTCTGCGCCTGCCGCGATTCATCCGGTGAAAGGAGGCGGTAACCCTGAGGAATCGAAAATTTCTCTTCCCAGCGGTGACTCTGCTGATTGGCGGCGACAAATGCATCAGCCATCTCGTGCTCCTCGGGCGTGGCCGGTCTGAGGCAATTGCCGTTTACCTGCGGAACATCGGTCAACGAATCTTCCGCGAACACCAGAGGTTCGCCCATCGGCGCCTGGTAGAGAGCGGAATAGACCGCGTAGGCCTCATCGGAAACGGGGCCGCCGCCCGGTTGGTTGAGCGGCGCTGTTTGACCTAAATCGGAGATTTGCTGAGCGGCGTGCGATTTCACGCGGTGAAGGGAAGTCGTCCGCAGCCATACCACCGTTACGATAACCATCCCAAGCGCCAAGCCCAGCCATACGAATTTGCCGCTCGGCCATTTCACCTGGTTCTTTGGCCTGGCGGTCCTGCGTCGATGTGCGGCATGGGCGAAGGAAGGCCTCGCAGGCAATTGATTCCGAATTCAAAGCCGCCGGCCGCGACTGGCCCAAAAACAATGATGTATTCTCCGTCCTCCAATTCGCGTTCAGGCTGAATGGTAAAAACTGTGTTGGAGAGGGTGCTCAGCTTGAATGGCAGCTCTGTATGGGAAGAAAACCCAGGATCGAAGGTGAACACAGATGCACCCGACGTCGCCTGCAGCTCGCGGCCCTTTCCTCTGGGTCTCAAGTGGACGAGGTGAACCTCATGCGGGCCCAAATCAGCAATGTGTGCGGCGGCATCTGAATGGTCGACATAGAACAATGGTCTTCGATTGGCCGGCGACTCAAGCGCGTGAGCGAACGGGAATACGGTAGTAATTTGAGGCATCATCCACGGAATGAAGCTGCGTTTGCGGTGGGTCAGGGACTGCTGGGTCGCGTAGATATGGTTTAGGCCAACCCAGCCTATCGGTGCGACGTAAACAACCTCGACGTCCTCCCGGGGAGGCGTGATTGTGGCCCAGGCAGAGGTAGGCACGGCTGCAACCGGGTTGTTGCAGTTCTGCGCCCAGAGCGTCAGACACGAAGTCAAGCTCACTGACCCCAACAAAACCAAGGCTGGACATAACCGCATCAGACGGACCTCTGATTTGCAGCGTTCACTCGATCACTTTCACCGGCGCCTGCCAGAATGCAGCCTTCTTGCCTGTCGGATCCAGCACCGAGATCTGGCAGTTGTATTCTCCGGGCGAAAGGTGTTCGAGAGGAATGCTGAAGGTGAATGGCATCGTTTGCAGCCGGTTATTCAGACTTTGCGTCAACTCCATCGGTTGAGTCTCAAATGCTTTCGTCTGGTCCTTGTAGAAACTCACAAACGCCACCAGGGGCTGAACCGGGGCCACACCCGGCTCATAGGCCTGGAGATAGACGTACATGTTCTGGTTCTGGCGAAACACGCGCGTCACGCTGGGAATCAACTTTTGCCCATTCTGCACCAGCGGGTTTACGACTTCCTCCTTCGCCCTTTCCTTGCCCTTCTCCACGGTGTAAAGAGCTTCTTTCGGATCGACCCGTTGGCTGCTCAGCACCACAGAGCTGATGGGAACGTGCGCTACTTCCTTGTTCAGATTTGGAATCGTGAAGTTGGTTTGGTAGGTTCCGATTCTGCCTGTCTCGTCGTCGCGCGCCAAAAACTTGATCATGTATTTGCCGGGCAGAAGAGTAAAGCCGGTGTCGTACTCGATCGGCCGGTGCGCAAGCTCGGCTGCGGTGGCGTCGGAAAGCTTGATATTCACGTTGTCGCGGACATTGGAGACGGTGGTGCCACCAACCAGGTCTTTGATCTCTCCCACGAAGTCGATCAGCGTGTGATCGGCTCCCCCGCGTTTGGCCAGCGCCAGCTCTCGGCCAGGAATCTTGACGATGATGGGTACAAAATACTCCGCCCGGTTGAGCTGGAAGTGATCGATTTCCATGGCAATCGACAACTCGGTAATCGGATCTTCCAGCATCAGCGCATCTTCGAGTTGGCGCTCTTTGTCAATGGTGGTGAATTTGCTGAATTCCTTGTCCGCGTAATATCCCTGGCGGTAGTCGAGCTTGGCCGTCGTGTCCTGGTTGAGCGAGATCTTCACCCGGCGAAAGTGGCCGTTCCTGGCGGTGTTGCTGGTGTAGTAGCCGACTACGTAGTAGTCCTCAATGGCCTGCTGAGCCTGCACGATGCCGAGGGTCAGGTCGTTGTTATCGAAGAGGGCCTTGCCGCCGGTATCGCCGGCTAGAGCGTAGAGCGTGTCCTGCGACTGCTGAAAGTTCGTGGTGTTGGCCTGGGCGGCGGTTCCCGAGTACATACCCGAGTTCCCTGGCGAGCCCTGGGTCGCGTCTCCCAGCGGCGCCTCGGCGACGAGGCCGCGTGCGTCCACCGGCCAGAAGGAAACACCGGCGCGGATCGCGGCGTCCACAGTAGCGCGAAGCTGGGCCTGGTTGTCGATGCCGTTCAGCCGCAGGCCGCTGGCAAAGTAGACGATAGACTTCTTCTCCTGCAATTGGCTGAGCATCCTGGCCGCGGTCTGCAAGGCTGAGAGCTGGCGATCGGTGTTGAAGACGTTGAACTCCGAATCGTCCTGGCCGAAGGCGGCGCCCGTGTCTGCGCTGCTGGCATCGTCCACTGACTCGGCGGATCCCTGGCCTTCGCCGACGATCATGGTCTCGAGGATACTCAGCAATTTGTTGCGATCAGCCGTGAAGTCCTGGAGGATGTCGACGGAACCGCCCTGGTAGCGCAGGATAGCGACCAGATCGACGGTGGTGATTTGCGTGCGCAGGAACTTCTCCGCGGCGGCAAGAGCGCGAAGCTGATCGGCAGGACGCATCGCCGTCATGTCGAAATACAGCGCAAGCAGGCGATGATTCTTGTAACGGCTGTTTTCCGGCGCTTCCGGAGCAATTTGCGTTCGTGTCAATTGCTTATAGATTTTGATGTTCTCGCTGCCTGGGGTCGATGGAGCGACCGGGGCTTCCTGGGCGGCAAGGTTCTGATGCTCGCAGAATCGGATTGTCTGCGGAACATTATCCTCGGTCACGGTGAAATCCTTGGCGGTGAGTCCAGGAATGAATTTGCCTTGCTTGTCTTTGACCACCACTGTTTCCACGACTAGCTGGGATTTCGCGGTCAGCGTGTAGGTTCCCGAGGAGTTGGGGGAAGCGTTCTGGCCAATCTGCTGCGCGACTGCCAACTGCGTAGCGAGCGGAATGCAGCACAACAGCAAACTTTTCACGAAGGCGGAAACAGCATTGTCATCTCTAATCCGTTTCATCGTCAGAATCTCAGTCGCAGCGAAGTTTCGAGGCTGCGCATTGCGTTAGCGGTCAGCGGAAGGCCGAACTGTGTGCTATTCACCGTCGTATTCCAGCCGGTAAATACCGGGTGATTCAGCATGTTGGTTGCCGATACTTTGGCATCGAGAAAGAAACGTCCATTGGGACGAAAGGTGCGCAAAATCGAGGTATCGAGGCTGAACTGGCTGGGACCGGTGATGGAGTTTCTGCCTGCGACTCCCCATTGGCCTGGTAGCGGCGCACTGAATGCGGCGGGGTTGAGGTGCTGGTTTCCGTGGTTTAGAGAAATCGGCGACCCGGTGAGGTCAGGACGAATAGTGCCGGTATACCCGGTACCCGGAACGGCGGCCAGGTAGATCGGGGTCTGGGGTAATCCGGTGCCGATGACGGATGTGCCCACGATCGTCCAGTCCTTCAATACTCTGCCGCGCCAGCCACTCATCAGCGTTCCGCCACCCAGTCCTTCTCCGGTGGTGTATTGAGCCTGCAGGTTCAGCAGGTGCCGCTGATCGAAGGACGAAAGCGAACGCTCGGCATGCAGGTTCAGCCAGTTTTGGGCGATGGCAGGGGTTGTCGATGACGCGCTTTGCGTTGTGGTAGCGCTTGTTCCCGAGCTTTGGCCGGAACCCTGGTTCTGTCCGCTGGAGGGGGGCGCCGCGCTCTGATTGGCCGACAGAACGTGACCCTGGCCGCCGAGCATTGCATCATCGTCGATCGACTTGGAAAACGTGTAGAGCAACGACGCAGTGAAGCCGTTGCGCAATCTGCGCCGCAATTGAACCTGGCCTGCCTGGCGCGTGGAGTCACCTCCCGAGGCCTGATACACAAAACCCGCAAGGCAATCCCGGCATGGGCTCATGGTGGCGCCGATGGGATATGTGTTGGGCAAAAACTGTTGGACGCCTCGTGTGCCTTTCACCCCGAGGTAGGAAATTGTCATCTGCAGCGCGCCCGGCAGATCGCGCTGGATGGATGCTTGCCAGGTTTGCGCGTAGCCGACGCGGAAGTTAGGGTCGACGGCAAAAGTGGTGGAAGAAATCTTGGAGCAAGGCACGAACCCGTCCTTGAGCGTAAGCGGGCAGTCGGTGCTGTTCTGAACGCTGAGACTCGTGGACAGGGGCGCCTGCTGGGCAAGTTGCAGCACGGTTGTCTGGTAAACGGAGGTATCGTCGTAGATACCATAGCCGGCACGCACCACAATCGTCGACGCGGGGATGGGCCGCCATGAAATACCAA
>JBARKD010000979.1:0-29947 GCA_049800615.1 Acidobacteriaceae bacterium
GGCTTATTCCACGCGCAAATAAGCGCTTCTTGATGCTTGTGAAGAATAGCTGCACACGAGCGGAGCTAATGTCTTTCTAATGATCTCCGAGCATCAGCTTGGCGATGGTCGCGAGCTGCATATTGGACGTTCCTTCGTAGATCTTGCCGATTTTGGCGTCGCGGTAGTATTTTTCCACGGGGTAGTCCTTCACAAATCCGTAACCGCCAAAGATCTCTACGGCCTGGCTGGCAACACGCTCGGCCACATGAGAAGCAAAGTACTTGCACATGGCAGCCTCCTTCAGGAAGTCGAGGCCGAGGTCCTTGAGACGGGCAGAGTTATAAACCATCAGGCGGGCAGCTTCGATTTCTGTGGCCATTTCGGCGAGGGCAAATTGAATCGCCTGAAACTCGCCAATCGCCTTTCCGAACTGCCTGCGCTCTAAGGCATATCGAGCGGCGTGAGACCATGCGCCCTGGGCCAGCCCGAGCATCTGGGCGCCAATCCCAATGCGTCCCTCGTTCAGCGTTTCGATGGCAATTTTGTAGCCCTTGCCCGGCTCGCCAAGCACATTGGCCACGGGCACCTTGCAGTCCTCGAAAATGAGCTCGCAGGTCGAGGACGCGCGAATCCCGAGTTTGTCCTCTTTTTTGCCGAGAGAAAATCCAGGCGCACGCTTGTCCACGAGGAAGGCGGTGATGCCTTTGTACCCGGCGTTTGCATCCACAGTGGCAAATACGAGGAAGAGTCCGGCCTCGCGCGCATTGGTGATCCAGAGCTTTTGCCCGTTCAGTAGATAGAAGTCGCCGCGCTTCTCGGCGCGCATCTGGAGGGCAAAGGCGTCCGAACCCGAACCGGCCTCGCTCAAAGCATAGGCGCCAACCGTATCGGTGGCCAGCCGGGGCAGGTATGTCTTCTTTTGCTCCGGAGTAGCCCAACGCAGCAGTGCATTGATGCACAGCGTGTTCTGCACGTCGATCAGGACGCCAACCGAGGGGTCGACAGCAGAAATCTCTTCCACGGCCAGAACGGCTTCGAAGAAGGTTCCCCCGGAACCGGCGTATTCGATAGGAATTTCAATGCCCATCAAACCCAGGTTGAAAAGTTGGGGAATCAGTTCAGGATGAAAGTGCTGGTGTTCGTCCATGGCGCGGACGTGGGGAGCGATGCTCTCCTGAGCAAACTGGCGAACGGTTGCACGAAACAGTTGTTCGTCTTCGGAAAGCAGGGTGAGAGGCGAAGCGGGTTGAGAAGCGAGAACAGAATCTGCCACGAAAATAAACTATGCGCGGAAAGGCCAGCCTGTCCAGCGAGCCTACAGGGGCAGCAGGGGCCGGGGTACGGGAAGGAGCCTGGGGGCAGGGCGATTGCGACGCAGAGGATGCTCGTTGCGCACCGATGGGCCGCGATGGACAATGGAGAGCTTTTCCCGCTCAAGAATTCTGCGGGTCTGCATGCGGGCGTGGTTTGACCATGGCCCGGTGGGATCGAGCTTGATATAGGTGGTCCAGTGGCGCAGGGCGGCGCGCCTGTCTCCAACCCGTTCATAGGCTAAAGCGATGTTGTAGTGGGCGTCGCCATAATTTGGAACCAGGTCAATGGCGTGAGCATATGCTTCGATGGCCTCGGGAAGGCGCTGCAGTTCATCGAGCACATTGCCTAAGTCAAAAAAGGCCAGCGCATACTTTGGATCCGCATTGGTGGCCCGGCGGTAAAGTTTCTCCGCATCCACGAAGCGGCGCTGATTGTACTGAATGGTTCCCAGGTTGATGCAGGCGGGCGCATGCGAGCTATCGAGCTCAAGAATGCCTTCGTAGAAAGTCGCCGCCGCCGCGGTATTACCACGCTCTTCCATGCGGACAGCTTCGAAAAACAGGCTCTGCACGCGAGACTCGCGGGCAGCCTGATGACTGGCGGCGGAACTCACCTGGGCCAACTCACCAGGATGAGAGTCGAAGTCAAAGACAAATTGGCGCGCTATGGGGTCAACCATTGCACCACTGAGGCGAAACGCGAGGCGGGCTCCGTTACGTACCGCACCTGCCTCAACCAGCGGGTTGTCTAGACCAGAGACAAGCCGCATGGCTTGAATAGAGGCACGAATACTGGCGGCGGAAAGCCGGGTGGCGCGCAGGTCCCTTAATTTTCTGAGCTGGACCAGATCTTGAAATGAATAGGTTTCGCTTTGCGGGATAAGCCCGGAACGCTCCCAGGAAATAAGCTGCTTCAGCCGGATACGCAGTATGCGTAAAGCATCTTGCCGGCCGTAATGGGTAACAGTGATGTGCTCGTTTGCGGCAGTCACCCTCACACCTTAGCTTCTAAGGCGATTATGCTGACCCCGCTCGATCTACCGCAAGTGCTACAAACAAAAAGCCGTGGATAATGCGGTACCAAACCCGGCGGGGGAACAAGAAAAACAAATTTTGTGAAAGACGAAACGGTGTGCCCGGGGAAAACCCGACGCGGGCAGGTTCATGGAGCCGACGATCGGACTTGAACCGATGACCTGCTGATTACGAATCAGCTGCTCTACCAACTGAGCTACGTCGGCACACTTTTCTCTCGTGCCTTGTCGGATTGTATCTACCCCTCCGGCATGCGTAAAGTCAGAGACGCGTCGTGACTTCTCAGGTTTTCCCGGGACTTGCGTCCGAAGAAATTCACAGTCGTCCCGAGGACTGCTGCCATCCTCTCAAGTTTTTTTCCTGAAATCGGGACCGGGTGTCAACAGCCTCACTCAAGCTAAACCCAGGCTTTAAAAAGGCACCCTGGCTCGTGGGGGAAAAACGAAAAGGCCACCCGGCAACAGGGCGGCCTCTTCTTCTAGGGAGAATAGTTCCAACGGAGGCAAAGCCATCAGAACTTTCTGGCGAAATCTTATGGTCGCCTCCCGAGGGTGTCAAGGCAAAATCAAGATTCCATTAAGTGCATTATTTTGAATCACTTGAAAACAGAGCGGTGGGAAAATCCAGCTTTCCGGCGATACTCGCCGACAGGACATTAACAGTTCCAAGCCACTGCAATCCGACCACTTAGCGGTTAATGTGCACTGTTAACGATACAAACTGCGGCGGACCTGGATTGCCAACCCCGGAGCCTGCTATTCCCTCAGGTGGGAGCCTGCTATTCGTCCAGGTGAAGGCTGATAAACTCAGTTTCTTCCAGGAAGGCCGAGGCGGGCTTTCCACGCAAAATTCGAACCAGAGCCCTACCCCCGCCGAGAAACAGGCCCAAAAGGATCGCAGCGCCTCCCAGAATGCCCGTCAGGGCGAAGATGCCAAGGAGGAGCCGGGCGACCTTGGAGCCTTCCCCAACGTAGCCCTGGGGATTATTCCAGACGACGTTGGCCTCGTAGTTGATCTGGCTGAGCAGCCTGCGTGCCGCGGGGGCTGCAAACGACCCGGTGGTGATGGCGATGATGGGTCCGGAGCGTTTGGTCAGCAACGCCTCAGGCCGGCTGTCAGCCAACGGCTGCGGCCAGGTGGACCTGGTATCACCTGCCTTGAGGAAAGCGTCAATGTCGCGCAACCGGGCGGCCGCCATCTGGGGGGTGGGGTAGATCAGGAGGGTCACCTGTCCGTCCCCTTCCTTGCCCGAATAATTGGCGGTGACACTCTCGGCACTCAAGCCAAAGTTCACCAGCGACGGAGGAAGGACCCCTCCGCCGCGGGCGTAGGCTTCCGGCCCAAGGGAATAGTGGGTGAGGTTGGCGTCCAGCCCCTGACGGGGCAGATAGGCCGGCAACGAAGGAGCCACATTCGCGGAGCCCGAAGGCCGTGGCAAGTCCTTGGCCAACTCACGCAGTTCCGCCGCAGTCATCGGTGTGGTGTGATCGAGGACACCGTCTACCAGCGTGCCACCACTCCAGAACAGAACATGGCTGCCATCCCAGGCGGCGCTGAGGCCAATTTGCTCCGGGATGCTGCCCGGACGGCGGTAAAAAGTGAACGCCCCATACGCTCCGCTGGCGTCCTGAAAACGGATGGCACGAATGGCCAACGTATTTCCGTCATTCGTATAGTGAGCCGTCGCGAACTGCTGGAACCCATACTCCTTGAGGACGGAGGCATTGGCGGCGTCAGCAGCCTCCGGAACGGAGCTGCCGGTAGCACTGCCACTCATGCTCCATCCTGCGAAATCCTGGGGCAGGAGAGGCGGAGCTACGGGAGCCGAGGCGGCCGGCTTGGCCACGGCTGGAGGCACCAGTAGAGACAGGAGAATTACCGAGGCCGGGAGAGCACGCAGCATAACGGATCTATTGTCAGACTAGAGCATATCTCACACGGGTGTCGAATAGCGGCTTTGACAAGCCGGTCACGTTCGGGGACGAAACCAGTGTCTAGCTTGCTGGCTTTATGACGAGGGAATCGAGCAGCAGATCTCTCCACTGCCCCGGATTTCCTGTTGAGGTTTGTGGCTTTGGCGATCTTCCTGCGCCTTTCTTTAACGGAAAGGCGCACACGTGGACCTCTCCGGGGCAGCGTGACAGGAAATCCGGGTACGGTCGAGATGACAATTTTTTTGCTCAAGTGGCCGCCTTGTTTCCAGCAGACAGTGCTGGAACCTTGCAAGCACTGGCTTTGAGCGGCCTGTGACCGTCTCAGTTGCCGCTGGAGCGGTTCGTGTTCTGTGCCAGATGCATGCCGCTGAGGCCGCTGATGTACCTGGCGACGCCGTGATAAAGCGATTCGGCAATACGCTGCCGGTAGGCGGGCTGCTCGAGCTCGTGGGCATCCTCGTTGTTCGTAAGGAAGGAGATTTCCGCCAGAATCGACGGCATGTTGGCGCCGATCAGCACGACGAAAGGAGCTTTCTTGACCCCACGATCGCGCAGTCCGGGGTTGCCGTCTTCCAGGTCAGAATAAAGCGACCTTTGCACATCAGCGGCAAACTCGCGGGATTCGTCAATCTTGTCTTTGAGGGTGATCTTCTTCACGAGATCAGAGAGCTCATGTATGGATTGATCGGAAACTGCGTTCTCACGGGCGGCGACTTCCAAAGCATCGGGCGAGGTGGTGAAGTTGAGATAGTAGGTCTCGACGCCGCGCGCGGAGGAATCCGGGCTCGAGTTGGCGTGGATCGAGAGGAAAAGATCGGCCTGGGCCTTGTTGGCGATGGCGGTGCGGGTCTCGAGCGGGATGAAGGTGTCGTTGTCGCGGGTGAAGATGACGTCGGCGCCCAAGCGCTGCCTCAACAATTTGCCCAGACGGAGCGCTACGTCGAGAACCACGGTCTTTTCTTCGATGCCACCCGGGCCCGTGGTACCGGAGTCGTGGCCGCCATGGCCGGCGTCAATCACGATGCGGCCAATTTTGAGACCGAGAGTTCGCACCAGCGAGCGTTCGCCTGCCGCCGTGGGCTCCGCTTCATGCATGGGCGGGCTGTCAGCGTCGGAATCATCCGCAGGGGCAGGATGGATGGGGCTCGGTTTTTTGCGGCTGCGGGTGGTCGTGGCAGAAGGCGGAGATGGGGAGGCCAGAGAACCGTCATCCGGCTGGGATGCGGGCACAGTCCCGGGGACGGAGGCAACAATTGGGCCCGTGGTGGGACGATCGGTGGCCTGAACGCGGTTGGGTTGTTGGCCGAGGGCGGCTATCTCCTGCGTTGCGGAATGCGGTCCCGCGGCGGCTGCGGCCATGGCCGCGGGCTGGGGCGCGGGCTTGACCGACGGTTGGGTTGAGGACTGCGTGGGAGACTGGGTCGGAGACTGGACCGGACTCGGAGGCGTGGTCACTGACTTTGCCGGCGCCGAGGGCGTGGACGGCCGGATTCCCGGCTGGCTCGAGGAAGGAAGGCTCGCCAGGTTGGTCGTTCGGGTGGCCCCCGGCTTGAGACCGTGAATATCGATGATGAGCCGCCATGGATTTGGGAGCAGGAAAGCCGAGTAGTCGGAGACCGAACTCACGTCGAGCACTATGCGGGTGACGTTGTTGGAAAATTGAGCGACGCGAATTTGCTTCAGGAAGCCGTCGTCCACTACCTCCACGGACCTCCCATTCAATCCCGGGGCCAGGCGGGTCCCGTAGAGATCGAAGTAAATGCGATCGGGACCAGGCACGCGCGCTGCCTGATACGCCACCTGGTCTCCGAGATCGATGGCAATTCGGGTATAGACGGGAGTGGACCAGTGACGGATGCCGGTCACCGGCGAAACCTGACCCGGGTGCAAGGCCGCGGGAACGGACGGCGGGAACTCTTGCGCCGAGGATTGCTCCTGCAAGTTCAGTGGTGCACTGGAAACCGTCGCCGGGGGCGGCCGTGACGACAGCGCGGGCGGCCTGGGCGCGGTGGAGGCAGGTGGTTTCGCCGGCGCAGGACTCGACTCCTGCGACTCGATAGCGGCCGCCAAAACTGCGTTGTGCCTGGAATGAGCGGGAAGAGGCCGGGATGCAATACGACGGATTGTGGCCAGATCCTGGCGAGTTTGCTTTTCCCCGGCAGAAATCTGGCTATGGAAACTGCGAGGATATTGCACGCGCATGAACGCGTATTGTCCGAGGGCATCGAGCAGCAGATTCTGATCCGAGAAAAGCCGGCCTTCTTCCGTCAACAACTGGGCCACGGCCAACGCGCTGGCATCGGCCTTGGGGACGTACGGACTGAAGCGGTAAACCGAGCGGTAGGCATCCAGCACCCGCTGGTAGCTAATCCTGGTGCGCTGCGGCTCGGGAGTAGCCTGCAGGGACTCGTGGAGAAATTGTGCCTGAACGTAAGCCGCTGGAGGCGGAGGTTTACGGGCCTGAAGAGAAATGGAACTCAGAAGAAGGAGGCTCCAGGCGGCGCGGGTCTGCCAAGCCGGCGTCGGGCGGCTTCGAAAGCAGATCGCACGGAGCAAACGCGCGGCAGAGAGCATAGTTGGTGAAGCGGACGCGAATCCCGCACGCCAGAGCTAACCCGATTATAGGGTGGCAAGTTGCGTGCAGCAACGAAAGGATGGGGGACGAACCCCGCTCCTCATCATGGCCTAAGGTGAGACCCGAACCGAGATTGCCTTGATTCTCTTGTCCCAGAGAAAGTGAGACCTAAGGGAGGCGATCAGGAAACCTTGGCGGTCTTCTCCAGCAGATCGCGAACGATGCCGGGCGCGCTGGCCAGAGCCGCGTTAAGGGCGGAAGCATCTTTGCCGCCCGCTTCGGCCATATCAGGACGGCCTCCGCCCGAACCGCCTACCTTCTGCGCAATGGGCGCAATGATTTTTCCAGCCGGCAGGCGGCCGGTCAGATCCCGGGTAACTCCCGTAATCAGTGCTACTTTCCCGTCTTCCTGTTGTGAACCCAGAACCACTACGCCGGAACCCAGCTTGTTGCGGAGGTTGTCGACCAGGGTGCGGAGCTGACCACGATCGAGCGAGTCGACGCGCTGCATCACCACCTGGACTCCATCCACCATGACGGCCTGGCCGGCAGCCGAAGCGACCGTGCTTGCCGCTGACTTCATGCGCGCCTGGTCGAGCTCGCGGCGCAGCTTCTTGATTTCTTCTTCCTGAGCCGAGAGCTTGCTGCGCAGCGCCTCCGCCGGGGATTGGTGATCCCCGGAAATCTGGCCTGCGAGTTGCGCTGCTTCCTGACCCCGGCGAAACTCGCCCAGCGCGCCGAGACCGGTTACCGCTTCCACCCGGCGCACACCGGAGGAAACGCCTCCCTCGCTAAGCAGTTTCACTACCCCAATTTCTCCACCGGCCGCGGTGTGGGTTCCGCCGCAAAGCTCAGTGGAGAAATCGCCGATCTTCACAACGCGGACCTTTTCGCCGTACTTCTCGCCGAACAACGCCATCGCATGGTACTCGTTGATAGCCACGTCGATGGGAACGTCCTCGAGGGTCTCTACTTTATGGTTGGCGAGCACCTGGCGGTTGATCATTTCTTCCACGTCCGCCAATTCTTCCTCGGCAACACCGGCGAAATGGGAGAAGTCAAAGCGAAGGTGTTCGGTGTCGACGAGTGAGCCGGCCTGTTTGACGTGCTTGCCCAGAACTTCGCGCAGCGCGGCATGCAGAAGGTGCGTAGCAGTGTGATTGCGGCGAATCGCCGACCTTGTTTCTGCATCGACCACGGTATCGACATGGCTGCCGAGCTCTATCGGCTGGCGCAGGTATACCTTGTGGGCGCGAACACCCTGCACGGGCTGCACGCAACCGAGGACATCAGCCACCAGCATGTTGTGATCGTCGGAATAAAACCAGCCCGTGTCGCCAACCTGGCCACCGGAGTCGGCATAGAACGAGGTGTGATCGAGCACTACCTCGACGCTGTCGCCGGCCTCTGCGCGGGGCACGCCCGCGCCGTCCTTCACGATGGCGAGCACCTCGCAATTCTGAGAGGAAAGCCGGCGATAGCCTTCGAAGATGGTTCGGGGCAGCGCCCGGAAGACGGGGCTGGCGGAAGCCTTCGCTCCGCCTTTCCAAGAGGCGCGTGCCCGCGTTTGCTCTTCGCTGCGTGCCAATTCAAAACCGGTCATGTCGAAGTCGATGCCCTGGTCACGAGCCGCGTCCGTCATGAAGTCGAGCGGCAGCCCGTAAGTCTCATAGAGATGGAAGGCAGTGGCGCCGGAAAGCACGGGGCGGCCTGCCGCATCCCTTTGGGCGCGATCGATGGCCGCGTCGAGCTGCACTGAGCCCAGCGCGAGTGTTCGTCCAAAGCGTTCTTCCTCAGTCCGCACCACCCTGGCCACGCGAGCGGCGCTTTCGGCCAGCTCCGGATAGGCTGTCTGCATTTCCTCCCGGACCGCCTCGACCATGCGATACATGAACGCATCTTCCTGTCCCAACATGCGTCCATGACGAATGCCACGGCGCAGGATCTTGCGCAGCACATATCCACGGCCTTCGTTGGCCGGGAGCACCCCGTCGGAGATGAGAAACGTCGCCGCACGGGAATGGTCGGCGATGATGCGCAACGAAGCATCGCCTTCAGCGCTGCCGTCCTGGTAGCGGGTATTGGTCAACTCGCCGGCGCGGGCAATCAGGGGAGTGAAGAGATCCGTCTCGAAATTCGAGAGCTTGCCTTGCAACATTGTGGCCAAGCGCTCGAGACCGGCCCCGGTGTCGATGGAGGGCTTGGGCAACAGGTGCAGCTCACCCTGCTGGTCGCGATCGAACTGCATGAAGACCAGGTTCCAGATTTCCACGTAGCGCGCATCGTCCTGGCCGAAAGGCTTGTCTTCGCCGCTCTCGGAGGCAGCCAAACCCATGTCGTAGAAGATTTCCGAGCAAGGGCCGCATGGGCCCGTGTCTCCCATGGCCCAGAAGTTGTCTTTCATGCCCATCTCGTGAATGCGATCGGGCGGAATACCCTGGCCAAGCCATAATTCGTAGGCTTCTTCGTCGCGAGGAACTCCTTCCTCACCTTTGAAGATGGTGACGTAGAGCTTTTCTTCAGGAATACCGAGCCATTCCGGCGACGTGACCAATTCCCAGGCGAGGGCGATCGCGTCCTTCTTGAAGTAGTCGCCGAAGCTGAAGTTGCCCAGCATTTCGAAGAAGGTGTGATGGCGGCGGGTGAAGCCGACATTTTCCAGGTCGTTGTGCTTCCCGCCGGCGCGAACACACTTTTGCGAGGTGGTGGCGCGGTTGTAATCGCGGCGCTCGATCCCGAGGAATACATCTTTGAACTGGTTCATGCCCGCGTTGGTAAACAGCAAAGTGGGGTCATTCGCCGGAACCAGCGAGGAAGAGTGAACACGGCGGTGTCCCTTCGAGGCAAAAAAGCGCAGGAAGGCTTCGCGTATTTCCGAACCAGAGCGGTACTGCATTTTTTGAGTTTAGTGCATTGGTGTTTCACTCGCATTGGTGGAGGGGCACCCGCTGGAGAGAAACGCGGATTCCTCGGAGCAAAGTCCGTCACCGGGGATGGAAAACCGCAGATCTCTCCACTTCGCTCCCCCGGATTCCCCGTTGACGGGAAATCCGGGTACGCTTCGGTCGAGACGACAATTCTGTGGCTAATTGAGTGTTGTGTTACCAGGAAATGTACGTAAGAGCTCGGCCAGTCGGCAAACAGTCGGAGGGGCAAATGGTTTTGCCCGGCCCACAGCGAGATAGCAACTCGAAGATCGCGGACTCAAGTGTGCGGATCACTCGTCACCGCCTTCCGGCAGGGTTAGATCCGCTTCGTTGCAGTCAATATTCCAGTTCTTAAGTACCTTAAGGATCGTCGCAATGGAAAAACCCGCACTCACCAAGCGGCGAACCAGGCGCGCAGTCTGCTTTTCGTCCGCGGGTTTCTCCATGCGCTTGCGCGCTAAGTAGCGGCGCACCAACTCTTCTTCGCTTACTTCCGCATAGGCGCTCTCGAGGGTCGTCGCAACAAGTTCCCGGTGCACCCCTTTGCGAGCCAGTTCCTGCTGCACACGGCGCTTGCCGAAGCCTTGATTCTCCTGGCGCAGGCGCGTGTAGGTAGAGGCAAAGGCCGGATCGTCAAGGTAGTGCTGCTCCTTGAGGCGATCGACTACGGCGGTTACCTTGGCCTCTCCCAGCTCTCCTTCCTCGACGCGGCGGCGCATCAGGCGTTTGAGCTCAGCCACTGAGCGCATTTGCCGCGCGAGGGCCAAAACCGCGTACTGGTAGAGAGCGGCCTCGTCGAGCGGCTCCGGTTTGTTGCGCGCCCGGAAGGGCATGGGAACCTCAGAGGCCGAGTAGCCGCCGATTGGTTTCGCGATCAATGTGCGCGCCGGCAAAGTCATCAAAGGCGCGCTCGGTCACGCGGATGATGTGATCACGGATGAAGGGCGCGCCTTCGCGTGCTCCATCCTCCGGATGCTTCAGTGCACACTCCCACTCCATCACTGCCCAGCCGGGAAAGTCATATTGGGCCAGTTTGCTGAAGATGCCGCCAAAGTCTACCTGCCCGTCGCCCAGTGAGCGAAATCGGCCAGGACGGTTGACCCAGTCCTGATAGCCTCCGTAAACCCCCGACCGGCCTGTAGGGTTAAACTCGGCATCCTTCACATGGAAGGCGCGAATGCGCTCATGGTAGATGTCGAGGAAAGCGAGATAGTCGAGCTGTTGCAGGACGAAATGACTTGGGTCAAACAGGATGTTCGCGCGCGGATGGCCGCCCACCGCAGTCAGAAAGCGCTCGAAGGTTACGCCATCGTGCAGATCCTCGCCGGGATGAAGCTCGAAGCACAGGTCGATTCCGGCATCTGCATAGGCGTCGAGAATCGGCCGCCAGCGACGACCCAGTTCCCCGAAGGCTTCGTCGATCAGTCCTGGAGGACGCTGCGGCCAGGGATAGATATACGGCCACGCCAGCGCCCCGGAAAATGTGGCGTGGGCAGTTAGCTTGAGGTTCCTGCTGGCTTTCGCGCCCATCAGCAATTGTTGCGTTGCCCATTCCTGCCGGGCCTTCGGCTTGCCCGCGACTTCCTTCGGGGCAAAGGCGTCGAAGAGAAGATCGTAGGCCGGATGAACCGCCACGAGTTGTCCCTGAAGATGCGTGGAGAGCTCGGTCAACTCCAGGCCAAGCCCGTGCAACGTTTCCAGAAGCCGGTCGCAATACTCCTGGCTTTCCGCAGCCTGTTTGAGGTCGAAGAGGCGGCTATCCCAGGATGGGATCTGGATGCCCTTGAAACCCAGACCGGCGGCCCAACGGGCAATGTCTTCGAGATTGTTGAAGGGTTTCTGGTCACCGGCAAACTGCGCCAGAAAGATGGCAGGGCCCTTAACGGTTTTCATAGTTGACACCATCCCATGCGGCTATGGGTCACGGCCCGCTCCACGAATGTCATGCTGCGCACACCGTCGCGGATGCCGGGAACCAGGTCGCTCAATTTCGCAGCCGGATCGGTAAAGCGCGCGCGGACCGCGGTCGCGAAGTCGCGATAGATATTAGCAAATGCTTCGACCAACCCCTCGGGGTGCCCGAGAGGGAGGCGAAAGTCGGCGCGCGTCGAAGGGGAAAGATAATCCGCGCCCGCGTGCAGAGTTTGACTTGGTTTGTCTACCCAGCTCAAGTCGAGATAGTTGGGGTCTTGCTGGCGCCAGTGGAGGCCGCCCTTCTCGCCGTAGAGATGAATCTGCAGATCATTTCTGTCGCCGGCGGCGATCTGGGAAACGAACAGCACGCCCGGAGCTCCGTTATCCAACTTGAGGAGGACATTGCAATCGTCGTCGAGCGCGCGGCCGACCACCACGGAGTTCAGGTCCGGGCAGATCTCGACCACTTCACGGCCGCTTATGTATTCGAGCAGATTGAACGCATGAACGCCGATGTCGCCAATGGCTCCGCCGAGACCCGATCGGGTGGGATCCGAGCGCCAGGCGGCCTGCTTGTGGCCGGTGGTCTCGAGCGGCGTGCTTAGCCATCCCTGCGAGTATTGGACAACGGCTTTGCGGATTTTCCCCAGGTCACCGCGGCGCGCCATCAGACGTGCCTCACGTACCAGAGGATAACCGGTATAGGTAAAGGTCAACGCATAGAGCAGGCCGGTACGGTTGACCACGGCCTCCAGTGTCTGCGCCTCTTTGAGGGTGGCCGTGGCCGGTTTATCGCTCATGACGTGGAAACCATGCTCCAGCGCGGACACAGCAACGGGCAGGTGTACGTGATTGGGAGTGACGATACAGACAAAGTCGATGGCGTCGTTGTGCGTGCTCCGGCGCCGGCTTTCCTGCTCGATCATGTCTTCATAGTTTGCATAAGCGCGGTCTGGACTTATGCGATAAGCCTGGCCGGCCTGGCGGGATTTTTCCGCATCCTGGCTGAAAGCGCCCGCCACCAGTTCGATGGCTCCATCCAACTCGGCCGCCATGCGATGGACCGGGCCGATGAAAGACCCCGCACCTCCGCCGACCATCCCCATGCGTAGACGTCTGCCCTGTTGCTGCATCTCTAGTTTTTCGCCTCTGATGAATTTATGCCTGAATGAAGCCGCGCTGCGCGACCGCGATGTTACCACGGGAGGAATTCTTCACCAGGTACATCATCTCGTCGGCCGCGCCGATGATCTCCTGGATCGAGTTGCCATCCTCCGGATAGCTGGCGATGCCGAAACTGGCCATCATGCGCAGGTCCAATCCCTCCGACAACAGATATCGCGTATCCCGCAGTGCGTGCAAGAGTCTCTGGGTCACGTCCAGGGCGGCGTCCTTGCCGGTCTGCGGCAGTAGGACGATGAACTCGTCGCCGCCGTAGCGGAAAGCGGAATCCACACCGCGAACGTTGTGCTTGATGGTATGGGCAATCTCAGCCAGCAGGCGGCTCCCTGTCAAATGACCGTAGAGGTCGTTGACGCGCTTGAAGTGATCAAGGTCGATAAAGATCAGGCTGAAGGGAAGATTGAAGCGCCGCGAGCGCTCCAGCTCGTTTTCGGTTACGGAGAAGAGGTGGCGCGAATTGAACAGGCCGGTGCAGTCATCGATGATCGTAAGTTCCTGGATGCGTTCCACGGCGCGCACATTTTGAATAGCAATGGCCGCGTAATCGCACAGCACCCGCAGGAAGGCCAAAGTTTCATCGGTAAGCGTGGCGGCGCGATAATTGAGCAGCTCAATAACGCCCAGTGTTCGATCCCGCGAGCGCAGCGGAAGGCAGATGGCGCTTCGGACTGGAGACGCCGCAGCCGAGTTGGTAAGTACGGGAAAACGGGGATCGCTCGCGGAATCCAACACAATCACGGGCTCACCGTGGAGGGCTACCCAGCCGGCGATGCCTTCCCCCATCTCGACGCGGAAATTACGATCGCCCGGCGATTTGCCGGCGGCCACCGCATAGTAAAGGTTCTGCTGTTGCTCATCCACGATCAGCAGGGACCAGGATTCCGGTTCGAAGAATTGTTCCATCTGCTGCATGATGGCTCCCAGAATCGAATCCAGGTCAAGGGAGGAAGTCAACGCACGCGCTACGTCGTGAAAGACCCTGAGGTCTTTGGGCAAAGGCGGACGATCTGGGAAGGAAGCATCCACCATCTCAAGGCAGACCCACGAAGCCGGCTGCTTCTATCCTCCGATATGAACCATGCTGCGTGACGGTTTGAGGAAACCGGGCTCACCAATATGATGGCGAGCTTCCTTGGTTTCGACCGTTTTCTGAATAAAAGCCGCGAGATCGTCATCGGATCCGCCGCGCGCCAGGACACCGTAAAGATCATGGTCAAACTGAGAGAACAGGCAGGTGCGGATCTTGCCATCGGAGGTAAGGCGGATGCGGCTGCAGGCTCCGCAGAATGCCTGCGACACGGGTGCGATGATGCCGATCTCTCCCAAGCCGTCGTCGAAGGTGTAGCGGCGCGCGGTTTCCCCGGGGCTGTTGGCAGGCAGGCTGACCAGGGGACGAAAGCTGTTGAGCCTGGCAACGACCTCTTCCAGTGGGACCACGATCTCGGGGGTCCACAACCGGTCCTCCTCGAGAGGCATGAACTCAATAAAGCGCACGATTACGCCATGTTCCCGGGAGAAACGGGCGAAGGGCACGATCTGGTCGTCGTTGAAACCGCGCAACAGCACACAGTTAACTTTGACAGGACCGAGGCCGGCGCCCTGCGCGGCACGGAGCCCGGCCAGGACTTTTTCAAAACTTCCCGGCACCCGGGTAATACGGGCGAAGGTCGCGGGGTCTACCGCGTCCATGCTCACCGTGATCCTGCCCAGGCCGGCATGCACCAGTGGAGCCGCCATCTCAGCAAGAAGATGCCCGTTGGTGGTCAAGGCTATGTCCAAAGGCTCGCCACGAGAGGCGGTCCGCAGCTGGGAAATCTCGCCTAACAAGGAAATTATGTCTTTCCTGAGCAGCGGCTCGCCGCCCGTAAGGCGTACCTTCTCTATGCCGAGGCCTACAAAAATCTGAATCAAGCGCAGGTAATCCTGCATGGGCAACTCGTCAAACTGCGCTCCCTGGCTGCCAGTGCGGCAGTAAACACACTTGTAGTTGCAGCGATCTGTAATGGAGACGCGCAGGTCGGTGATGGCGCGTCCGAACTTGTCCCGGAGGCGCACCCAGGGTTGCGGGTCAAGAAGAGTGGTCGAACTGTGCAAGTTTGCCGAAGCCATGGGTGCCGCGGGGATTCAGTTCCGTATCCCTATGACAATTAGAGCATTTTTATGTCTTTTGAGGTTCGCAGCCGCCTTTTTGCTCGGCAGAAAAGCCCTAAACCGTGCCGGGACAGCAACTCCGGACTTCCCAATGCCCCCATCCTGCACTATAGTCAGTTAAATCCATGGATATTCCGACAGAGACGAAATCACAAGTTCACAACGGAACAGCAGGATTTCCTTCTTCCTCCGGTAAATCTTTTAACGGATACTTCGGCGACAACAAACGCTGGAACTTCCGCAAGAGCGACCTCATCGATGCGCGTGCGCGGCGACTGTTCGAGACCACCGCCTTTGCCTGCGACAACGACGCCTACCCCTTCCAGATTCCGTTAGAAGGACGAACGGGTCCGCGGATTTGGGCGGACGGCCACTCGATGTTGATGCTGTCGTCGTATGACTACCTGGGACTGATCGGAGATCCCCGGATCGACGCGGCCGCTATCGAAGCCATCCGGAAATACGGCACCGGTACAGGCGGCGCCCGGCTGCTGACCGGAACCACCGACCAGCATGTCCAAATGGAGCAGGAAATCGCCCAATTCAAGGGGACAGAAGCGGCCATCACCTTCAGCTCAGGCTACTTGGCGAACGTCGCCGTGTTGGGTGCGCTGCTCGGGCCGGCGGATCGGGTGATCATGGACTCGCTTTGTCACCGAAGCCTGACGGATGCTTGCCGTTTTGCCGGCGTTCAGCTCCAGCGATTCCGCCATAACGATGTCACGTCTTTGCGCCAGGAATTGCAAAATGGCTCCTCGGCCAACCGCACGCTGGTGATTTCGGACGGCGTTTTCTCCATGGATGGAGATGTTTGCGCCTTGCCCGAAATTCTGGAAGTGAAGAAGGAATTGGGATTCTACCTTCTTGTCGACGAATCGCATGCCTCCGGCGTACTAGGCGCCACGGGCCGGGGCACCGACGAGCACTTTGGGATTCCCACGGAAGAAGTGGATATCTGGACCGGCTCGCTGGCCAAGTCGATTCCATCCACGGGCGGGTTTGCCGCTGTTTCGCAGGAGCTGGCAATATTTCTGCAGCATGCCGCTTCGCCCTTTATTTTTTCCGCAGCCCTGAGTCCGGCGGCGGTGGCGGCTATCCGCGAAGGCTTGGCTGTTTTGCGGCAAGAACCCGAGCGAGTCGCCAGGATCAAGCACAATGCGGATTTCCTGCGCAGTGGTCTCTGTTCCCTTGGCTATGACACCGGCTTGTCAGAGACGGCAGTGATCCCGGTCATTCTCAACGACGAGGTGACGACCGGATTGTTTGCCAGACGGCTCCGTGATCACGGGATCCTGGCCACGCCAGTCCTCTTCCCCGCGGTTCCGCAGGATTCCCCGCGGTTACGGTTATGCGTGACCGCCGCACACACGCAGGAAGACCTGGAATACGCGCTGGATGTATTCGAAAAAATGGCCCGCAACTAATTTTTCCCAAGCACTGCTGATTGGATAGATCCCCTTCCCAGCCCTGATGCAGGGGTCTGGTGAAGCGCTTTTCCGGGCCCTGATAGAGGGGTCTATTCTGATCGGTTTCCGAGCCCTGGTGCAGGGCTCCAGTCTGATCGCTTTCCGGGCCCTGATACAGGGCTCTAGTCTGATCGCTTTCCGAGCCCTGATGCAGGGCTCTGGTCTGCAGGGCTCTATGGCCACCTGCGGAAGGCGAGCACTGCGTTCAACCCTCCGAAGGCAAAGGACTGCGACAGAGCCACCTCTACTTCCGCTGCGCGGGACTGGTTAGGGATTACGTCCAACCGGCATTCTGGATCCGCCTCCAGGAAATTCATGGTTGGGGGCAGCACACCGTTGCGGATGGCCAGGACCGACGCGACGGCTTCAATGGCGCCCGCCGCGCCGAGCGTGTGCCCATGCATGGATTTTGTTGAACTGACGGGTAGCGCGTCGGCGTGCGGTCCGAAGACGTCGTGAATGGCGGCCGCCTCCATGCGGTCGTTGGCCTCGGTGGCGGTTCCGTGAGCGTTGATGTAACCCACTTGTTCCGGAACCAATCCGCCGTCTCGCAGGGCCAGCCGGATGGCACGTCCGGCGCCTTCCGCGGAAGGCTGGGTAACGTGACAGGCATCCGCCGACATACCGAACCCCACGATCTCAGCCAGAGGCGTAGCTCCGCGCGCCAATGCCCGTTCCAACGGCTCCAGCACCATCATGGCAGCCCCTTCGCCCAGAATCATTCCTGAGCGATTTGCGGAAAAGGGGCGGCAGGTATCAGGGCTGACGACGCGCATAGCCTCCCAGGCTTTCAATCCACCGAGGAAAAGCGGCGCCTCGCTGCCCCCGGCAATGGCCAAAGGAGCTGCCCCGGAGCGCACCAACCAGAGCGCATTGCCGATTGCGTGGGCAGAGGAAGAGCACGCCGTGGAGATGGTATATGCGGGGCCGTGCAAGCCATACTCCATGGAAATGTGGCTGGCGCCGGCGTTGCTCATGCCCAGCGGGATAGTCAGGGGATGGACGCGGTGACGTCCATGGTGGAACAGTTCCCAGTAGCCGATTTCTTCAGTGAATCTGCCCCCCATGCAGGAACCGGTAATAATGGCGGCGCTGTCGCGCAGCTCCTCGGTCCATTCAATGCCCGCCATGGTCACGGCTTCGCGCGCTGCGATCACCGAGAACTGGGCAAAGCGATCCATGAATGTGACCGTCTTGCGGGGGAAGTAGGCTTCGGGGTTATAGCCGATCACGGCGGCGCCATTTTTGAAACGGACCTGATTCATGCCCATTTCAGCAACCGGCCCGACGTCGGAAGGGATAGGGCCAATTCCGGATCGACCCTCGACCAGAGATTGCCAGAACTCCCGGATGTCAAGGCCCAAGGCGCTGATCACGCCCATTCCTGAGATCACAACTCGCATCTATAGTGTTTTCAAGAAGACTTAACGGATTGGGTTGCGGCTGTTTGTTTGGAATTCACCAAGTACGTGACCCCTTCGATCATTTCGCGGATGTTTTGGATCTTCTTCGCATCGTCGTCTTTGATTTCGATGTCGAACTCGCTTTCAAGGTCAAACAGGATATTGATGCTATCCATGGAATCGATGCCCAATTCTTCGAACGTGCTGTCGGGCTTGACCTTCTCGATGGGCAGTCTCTGGGTGGTGGCAATCACGCGAAGAACTCGTGCTTGGATTGTTTCAGACATGGAGGGCCTTCGTTAGAAACTGCTGCCCTGCCCAGCGGCTCACAGGGGACGCAGGGAAGAACTGTTTCAGTAAAGTTAAACCGCGAGCCGAGTACTGGCAATAGTTTGTCATTGAAAGCGAATTTTTCAAACTCTTTGCCCAGCGGCGAAAGTCTAGGAAGCTTCGGCAAGGGAGAGCCGGCGGGCCGTGCGCCAGGCGTAATGCAAGGCGGAAACAATGGTTAGCAGCGCCGTGGCATCGAGCGCCACGGTGCGCAGGACGACCACGGGCACCGGGGGATAAACCTGGCAGACCAGGACTGCGAGCAAGGCGAGGATTTGCGCGCACGTACTCGCCTTGCCAAAGATGCTGGGGCGGAAGTCGCGCATGCCCAGGCTGATGTAGAGCAGCGCGGCAACAATGAGGATCCCCAGATCACGGCTAAATACCAGGACCGTGACGCGCCGGGGCACAAGCCCCTGGTGCATGAGAACCAGAAAAAGCGTGCTGAGCAGGAGCTTGTCGGTTATGGGATCGAGGTACTGGCCAATCTGGGTTTGCTGTTTCAGGAGCCTCGCGGCAAGACCATCGAGACCATCGCTGAACCCCGCGATGAAGAACAGGCACAACGCGGTCCGATAGTGAGTCTCGAGGATTGCGATCACCAGAAAAGGTATGAGACAGAGGCGGAGAAAAGTGAGCAGGTTGGGGGCCGCACGTAGTTCCTTCAGCAAGACATTCCGCTCTCCGTGGCCAGCAGCCGGGATTCTCGATGGTACATGAGCTTTGGTATGATAAGGAAATCCGCGGCGCAGGCGCGTAGCTCAGTTGGTTAGAGCGCTACCTTGACACGGTAGAGGTCAGGAGTTCGAGTCTCCTCGTGCCTACCATATCTTCCAGGCCGCCGTCCAAATCTCTAAATCGAAAAGCACTGCCGGATCGGATGGTGGCGGTTTCGAAGCGCCCTGGCGTGTCCTTTGCGGACAACGCCGGTCCCCAAACCCCTGAGCCTATAAATTTGTCAATCCCCCCGGAGTTTAATAGTCGGGTTCCCTTACCCCGCCGCTAAAGAAACTGGGCATTTCGACCGGAGCGGTCCCGATTTGATGAAAAGAATCAGCATGGGCGGGGCTGGTGTCCTGGGGCTAGTCGCCCTGGGATGCTGGGTCGGCTTGTCGAAATTGACCCCGGCGAATTACCTGCCCCATCGCTACTGCTACCTGGCGAAGCCAGGCTTAATCTGGACCAACGCTGTTTCGGACAGCCTGATTGCCATATCTTACGCTGCGCTGTTTGTCAGCCTTTTCTACCTGGCGTCCAAGTTCAAAGGGATTAAAGCTTTCCACGGATATCTCTGGATATTGATCGGCTTCGGTCTCTTCATCGCCGCATGCGGTCTGACCCATGTCATGGAGACCGTGACCGTATGGTGGGCGCTCTATCCTCTTGCGACCGCAATCAAGATCGTTTGTGCCGCGGTATCGGTTCCGACGGCGGTTCTTTTCGCGTGCACGGCACCCTCGCTTTCCGGAAATATCGAGCACCTGCTTGAGTCACTGGCAATAGCAAAGCGAGAGACGGAGAGTGAGGCAGCCACCTATCGAGAACAGATCGAAGCCATCGATCGCTCGCAGATGATGCTGGAGCTTGATATGGATGGGACCATCGTCAAAGCGAACGCGAATTACCTGAGTGCATTCGGCTACAAGGACTTTGAACTCATCGGCAAACACCACAGCAGCTTCCTCAGCGAGGAATATAAGCGGAGCGACGAATATCAGAACTTTTGGAGAGAATTGCGAGCGGGCCGGTACCAGGCGGGGCAGTTCTGCCGCTTTGACAAGAAGGGGAATGAGGTCTGGATCGAGGCCAGTTACAACCCGATCCTCGATCAGCGCGGCGTGGCGGTGAAGGTGGTGAAGTTCGCGTCGAACGTGACCGACAGGGTGAAGGTTCAGAACGATCTGAAAGATGCCGAGGCGAGGCTACAGGCCGTCGTGGACAACGTTGTGGACGGCATCATCACCGCCGACAGTCGGGGAACGATCATTTCGATGAATGTCGCCGCGCTAAAAATTTTCGGCTACGAGATCCAGGATTTGATCGGAAAGAACGTCAAGTTGCTAATGCCCGAGCCGGATCGGCGCGCTCACGATGGCCACCTTGCAAGCTACCAGCCCGAAGGGTCAAGCAGAACGATCGGAGTGGGCCGCGAGTTGGAGGGGTTGGACCGCGCCGGCCGTGTTTTTCCCATCGAACTCACAATCAGCGATTTCTCTTTCCAGGGGAGACGGATGTTTGTCGGGGTGATTCGTGACATTACCGAGCGGAAACAGCAGGAAGAAACCTTGCGCCGGACACGGGAGATTCTGGACCGGACGGGCAGAATCGCCCAAGTTGGGGGCTGGGAAATCGATCTGGCCAGCAACGAAGTCTTCTGGTCGGCCGAGATGTATCGCCTGACAGGCGTGGAGGGCGATCAACCGCCTACGCTCGAAGAAGGCATCCTTCTGTACTCCGAGGACGCCCAGCCGATCATCAAAGCCGGCATCGAAAAGGCCATCGCCGATCGCCGCGGATTTGCTCTCGATCTGCCCTTGATTCGACCGGATGGTCGCCAGGTCTGGACGCGGGTCACGTCCACCGTGGAATGCGAAGGGGACAAACCTGTCCGGTTAGTGGGTGCCTTGCAGGATGTCACCGACCGCATTCTGGAGCGGGCGGCACTACAGGAGGCCAACAACCGGGTCAAGCTAGCCACAGAGGGCGGCGGAATCGGGATTTGGGATTGGGACATGGCAAAGAAGACGCTCACCTGTGATCCGTTGCTGTTCCAGCTTTACGGCGTCTCAAATTGGGACAAGCGAGAACTTTCACCCGCCAACCGCGACTACCAAAGTTCACCGGCGGAAAACGACGGCGAAACCATAGCACAGGTTCTGCACAGACACGTCCATCCCGACGACCGCCATCTGGTCGTCGAGGCCCTGCGGAACAGCGTGGAAAACGACCAACCCTACGGCATCATGTTTCGGGTGATTTGGGACGATAAGAGCGTGCACCATCTCCGTGCCGCGGGAAACGTCTTGCACAACGAAAGCGGACGCGCCGTTCGCATGTTGGCAGTCAATTGGGATGTCACGGAACTCGTGCGGGCAAACGAGACGTCGGCCCAGGCGTTGGAGATGGCGAAACAATCGAACCGTGCCAAATCGGATTTTCTGGCCAACATGAGCCATGAGATCCGAACGCCCATGAACGCCATTCTGGGAATCGCCTATCTGGCTCGGCGAGCTGCCCCTAACGCAAAATTAGTCGACTATCTCGATAAGATCGGCAACGCCGCGCAATCCCTGCTCAGCATCGTGAACGATATCCTCGACTTTTCGAAAATCGAGGCGGGTAAGCTCGAGCTGGAGGTAATCAACTTCTCGTTGCCGGAGGTGCTGCGCAACCTTCTTGATGTGGTGGGGCAGAAGGCGCAGGACAAAGGGCTTGATGTCGAGTCGGCCATCGCAGACGGCGTCCCCGCTGTTCTGGTGGGAGATCCCTTGCGGCTGGGGCAGATTCTCATCAACCTGACCAACAATGCAATCAAATTCACCAATGTCGGCAAGATTGCCATCCGGGCCGTGGCAGAGGATATCAGCGCCACTCATTTGCGTCTAAGCATATCGGTGGCGGATACAGGAATTGGCATGACGGCCGAACAGGTAGCCACGCTCTTCCAACCGTTTAATCAAGGAGACACGTCGTTTACACGCAAGTACGGCGGGACGGGGCTGGGACTGGCCATCTGTAACCAGCTGACGGATCTGATGGGCGGAGAGATCAGAGCCGAAAGCGAGCTGGGCAAAGGGAGCACGTTTCACTTTACGGCCACGTTTGGCATCGCCAAGGAGATTGCGCCCACATCACTCGCCCCGAAGGCGATTGCTCTACAGCATAAATCGGTCCTGGTGGTCGATGACAGTGAGGGCGCACGTCACTCGCTGCTGACCATGCTGGAGCACCAAGGCTTGAGGACCAGAGCCGTGTCTTCCGGAGAAGAGGCCCTATCGGCACTGGCGCGAGCTTATCAAATGGGCGACCCCGTCGACCTTGTATTGCTGGACTGGCGCCTACCTGGCATCGATGGCGTAGAGACGGCACGCCGGATCAAGGCAGATCCTAATTTGTCGCGCCTGCCTGCACTGCTCATGGTCTCTGCATTCGACCGCGAAGAGATATTTGCCGATCGAAAGGATAATGGCTTTGACGGTTTTCTCAGCAAACCCGTCAGCGAAAAGCAACTCGAGGAGAGGGTCGCTGCCGCGTTGGGGGCGGCGCATGAACCCGAAGCGCTGGAGATTTCGGATGGCTCGGCACCCGAGGCGGCCTCGACGCTGACCGGCAGGCACGTGCTGCTGGTGGAAGACAACGAAGTCAATCGCTTTCTGGCGGCCGAACTCCTGTCTAACCTGGGCATTGTGGTGACCAACGCGGTGAACGGTCGCGAAGGCGTGGATCGAGTCGATGCCGAGCCTTTCGACCTGGTCCTGATGGACATTCAAATGCCGGTCATGGACGGCCTGGAAGCGACGATGATGATTCGCAAGCAGGAGCGGTTCCAACATCTGCCAATCATCGCCACGACCGCTCACGCGATGAGCGGCGATCGCGAACGCAGCCTGGCCGCCGGGATGAACGACCATCTGACCAAACCGATTAACCCGGATCTGCTGACTGAGGTGTTGACGCGGTGGATGCCGGAGGTCCCGGCTCAACGTCCGGCGACGGAAAGACCCATCATGCCCTCCTCTCCAGAGAATGAAATGCCGGAACAGTTGCCTCCCTTCGACCTTCCAGCCGCTCTGCTGCGAGCCAACGGGAAGCCTGAACTTTTACGCAGGATGATGCTGAGCTTCCGCAATCAATTCGAGTCTGCCCCTTCTGAGCTAAGGCAGGAAATTACGGAAGGCAAGACAGAAGAGGCCGGCCGCCTGGCCCACTCCTTGAAGGGGGTTGCGGCAACGCTGGAAGCCAAGGACCTGGCTGAGGCTGCAGCCAGCATTGAAGGGGCAATTCGAGACGGCGTTACGCAGGGCCTGGAGACGCTGATTGCCAGGATGCAGGAACTGTTGGAACCGGCCATAGCGGCGGCGGGCACGGTGGATCGCAGGGCGCCCGCACCGGTCGCGCAAGATACTCAGCCGACCCGGGCGGAAATGACGATCCTGCTGGTCGATGACCAGTCAGGTTATCTGGATCTTCTCAAAGACGTCTTTGGCAGCCACACCCAGGTGCTGTACGCAAGTGATGGCCCGGCAGCATTGCAAATTGCAGGGGCGAAAGCGCCGGATCTGATCCTGCTGGACGTCATGATGGCGGGAATGGACGGGTACGAAGTTTTCGACCGACTGCATGCGAACCCGCTCACACGAGATGTCCCTGTGATTTTCCTGACCGGTCTGGGCAGCGTAGCGGAAGAAACCAAGGGGCTGAAGATGGGTGCCGCGGATTATGTGACCAAGCCCATCAATCCTTTGGTGGTGCGAACCCGGGTGACGCACCAGGTCGAGTTGCGGCGGACCCAACAGCAACTCATGCGCAAGACAACCGAGGAGCACGCCGAGCAATTGGCGCGGGAAGAGGCCAGGGCAAAGGAGATTGCCAGACTTGGCGAGCATGCACTGCAGCTGAGGGACGAATTTCTCTCTCATGTTTCGCACGAGCTTCGTTCGCCGCTCAATTCGATTTACTCGTTCAGCTCGATCATTGCGGATGGCCTGGCGGGAAAAACCACCCACGAGCAGGATGACTATCTCCTGATTATTCTGAAAAACGCGCGCCAGCTCCAGGCAATGATTGAAGACCTGCTCGCAGTTACGGCAAGCAAGAATGGCAAGCTCGCCGTTGTTCCCCAGGAAACTTTGATTTCCGAAGCAATCCTGGATGCGGTCCACACATGCGAGGCCAACGCGCGGGAGAAGCGGATCAACCTCTCATGCACTATTCCGCCCAGCCTGCCCACCGCGTACGCCGACCCGGTACGGGTGCTTCAGGTGCTGACCATCTTGTGTGACAACGCAATCAAGTTCACCCCCGAAGGTGGCTCGGTCAAGGTTCAGATGAAAATGTTCGATAAAGTTCCGGGCTATCTGCTGGTTGAAGTTTCCGATACGGGGCGTGGAATCAAGCCGCAACACCTGGATCGAATCTTCGAACACCTGTATCAGGTTACGGACGTGGGCCCCAATGGCCGAAGGGGCCTGGGACTCGGATTGCACATTGCCAGGGAGCTGATGACCCGGCAGGGCGGCTCGATCTGGGCAACCAGCGCGCAGGGGGCGGGCAGCGTATTCTCCTTCACCGTGCCGGTTTTCGCCGGACAGACCGCCGAGACGCCGGTTCCCGCATAGGCCGGCACGTCCCACAATTCTGCCGAACCTTTCTCGGGCGCTGCCGCATCAAAAAGCCGCAAGTTGATGGCAAGTTCAGGTAATCCCATGATTAAGCCGAAGGCGGCCCTTGTCTGCAGCGCGATTTGTGTGATCGGTTTTTTACCGGTTTACGCGCAGACCCCACAACAGATCATCCAGCAGGCAGTAGACAACGAACGCTTAGCCGATCAGAACGACCATTCCAACTGGATCTACCTGGAAGAAGACGATAAGCCGAAGGAACACGTTCTTCAATGGGTCGCGGCTACGCAACACGGGAATGTGCAACGGGTGTTGGAAAAAGACGCCGAGCAACTGCCGGAGTCCAGGCAGAGGGAACTGATTGCGAAGTTCCTGCATGATCCCAAGGCGCAGAACAAGCAGGTCATAGAAGCCGAGCACGATAACAAACAGATCGATGATCTGCTCAAGCTTTTCCCCGTTGCCTTTATTTGGACGGTGACCGGCGCAAACGGGTCCACGACCTCACTGCACTTCGACCCGAGCCCGGGCTTTCACCCGCCCACCCGGGAGGCACGTGTCTTCAGCAGCATGACCGGCGACGTCGTGGTCGATAACCGGCAGCACAGAATCTGCAAAGTCAAAGGTCACCTGCTGCACGATGTAACGTTCGGAGGAGGCCTGTTAGGAAGGCTAAAGGAACGCAGTTCCTTCGCCCTGGAACAGCAACAAGTGGGCCCGTCCTATTGGGAGTTGACGCAGATTCACGTCCATCTGGAAGGGAATGCGCTGCTGTTCAAGAGCGTATCGCTGCAGCAGGACGACAAGCGCTCGAGATTTCAAGCGGAAGATGGAAATGTTGCCCTCGAGGACGCGGCCAAGCTGGTGATGAGCCAGCCACAACCTTTTGCCTGCGACTCGCAAACGCAGGCTGAGTGCGCTGAGAAACGCGGCGCGGGCGCAAAGCCTTAGAGGGGGCGGCAAAACCCCCTTTTACTTCGGCAGCGAGGCTGGTTCCAGCTCGGCGGAGGTATTGGCTGCTGCGTGAGCCTGTTGCAGCCGGTATCCGGCGCGGGTACGAATGTGGTACTTCTGCAGGTCCTTACCCACCAGCTTGACGTTGATCGTGCGCCACCCGGTGCTGGGGTTGGGCTGAGGATAGTAGCTGAGCGCGTAGAGGTGCGCCAGGTCCTCCTGAATGAAGGCAAACGCCTTTTTCTCATCGCCCCAGCTGCGAGCGAAATAAGCCTTGCCCCCGGTTGCTTTACTCATGCGCTCAAAGACAGCGGTCGAGATGGGCTCCAACTGGGCCTCCCTGGTGCTGATCATGTAGATGATCGTGCCGGTGGACTGAGCCAGTTCAGCTACATCTTCCGGCGGCACCAGGCTGGCATTGTCAGGGCCGTTGGAGAAGACGACCACCACCTTGCGGCCGCTGTAGCGGGCCGCATCCTGCACCGTTAGCAGCAAGCAGTTGTAAAGCGCGGCATCGTCCCCGGCAACCGTACTCCGCACCCCGCGTAAGACTTGCTGCCGATCCGAGGTGAGCGGAGAATTACGGGAAAGATCGCGGCTATAGGAATAAAAGGCGACCTTGTTGGCAGTTTCGAGGGAGCGAATGAAATCCGCAATCGCGTCCTGGGCAAACACAAAGCCCCGGTACATATAGTTGCTGGTATCGAACAGGACAAAAACGTTGGCGCCGGCCACCCTCGAGGGCAATGTCGAAGGATCCTGGTTGCCTACGGCAGGATCGGCGCTGGCTGCGGAAGCATTGGCCCGGGCAGGATCTTTTCCCGCTACAACCAACTTCGCATTGGAGTGCAAAGGGGGCGCAGGCGGCTTGGCGTCCGGAGAACCTGGTGGTGGTTGAAGTACTTGCCTGGCTCCCTCGTTGCCTTCCTCAAACGTCGCGAGTCTTTCCGAGATTTTGTCTTCCTGGATCGCGAAATTCTCCGGACCGAGCCCGGAAACGTAGTTTCCTTTGCTATCCGTCACGGCGACGTTTAGCTGAACGAGATCAACGTTCACTCGGATATTGGTCGAATCATCCTGAGCCCCCTGCAAGCGGCCGTTGACAGAGAGAAGAAGCACCAGGGTTGCGATCGAGAGCAGATGTCGGTTTGCCATGCGTGTGTCCTATAGATCCCGTTAGTTTTGGCCCAGGTCCCGTTAGTTTTGGCCGGCCGGCGCCGGGGAATGTTCTGTCAGCGCGCCGCTGCCCTGACTGGCGGGAGCGGCTTCGGCAACTTGAGGTAAAGCAATTTTTCCCTGGCGAAACTCCTCGCCGGTCTCCCTCATCGCGCGGGTCAGAGCAGGCCAGTCCTCGATGTCGGTTGCGAAAATATTGGCAATCATGTGGCGGGTCAGTTCAGGAACCAGCCGGTTGAGAACCACGGGGGAATAACCCTTCTCATCCGCCAGCCGCGCCCAATACAGGTTGCTCGAGTCCCACGATTCGCCAAGCAAACGGCTGGAGTTGCCGCCGAAGGCCGGGAATGGCTGCACG
This sequence comes from Acidobacteriaceae bacterium, assembly GCA_049800615.1. Classification (GTDB taxonomy): domain Bacteria; phylum Acidobacteriota; class Terriglobia; order Terriglobales; family Acidobacteriaceae; genus PALSA-350. The sequence goes on from JBARKD010000979.1 coordinate 27,042, forward strand.
TTCAGAAGTTCGCAGGTGTAGTTTTGCGCCAGCACAGGGTGAGGCGTGCCAAAGTCGCGAGAGATGCGCTCGAGGTCAACCTCTCCAGGACTTTGCCGGTTGAGCCGGTCCAGCTCCGCGCTGGCCGCTCCCCAGGAGGCAGCTTCCTGGGGAAACTGTTTGCGAAAGGCGGCCGCCAGATGAAAAGAGTCGGCTGGTGTTAACTCGGCGAGAGCGGCGCCGGCATCGCCGGACTGGAATGCTTGCTCGACCAGCCCCAGCCGTTGTGGGGGCAGACGGTCGGCGAGGATCGCATACACTTTATGCCGCACTTCCTGGTTTGTGGCCGCCGCCATGACAAGGTCCTCTCCCGCGCGCTGATAAAGGGCCGTGGCGTGAAGCTCGTTCTTGCTCACGTTCCACCAGCGAGGCAAAGTGGCGCTGACCATCAAATCGGCGGCGACTTCCTTCCAGATGAGGGCTTGCACGTTTTTGGGAGCGATAAAATCTTCTTCCGTCGATGCCAGGACATACGGTAGTTCGGCGAGAGAGCCTACCAGGTAAGCGCCACCGCCCGCCGGCGACCCTTGATTGAAGAGTTCGGAAGCCTGCCAAAGCTGAGTGACACCCATGATGGTTTCGCCGGAGAAATCGTGGGAACGGACAAACAGCGGGTTATTGTGCAGCAGCTGCGCCCCTGGCGGCTCGTAATAGGCGTAATTGAGGCCTACCAGTGCGTCGCGGAGGAACGGAGTCAGTTGACCCCGGGCACCTTCCAACTGCGAGCGCGAACCGGGGCCTTTGATCACCTTGGTGATGTCGACATGCACCTGCAGCTCGGCGTGGCGGTTGGCGTAAACTCCGGGCGCCCACTCTGTTTTTTCGCTCTCGGTAAAGATTGGCCGGGGCAGCTCAAACTCCCTGAGTTCGCCGGCCAGCCGGAGCATGTTCGCCGGCGCAGGCGCTCCTTTCGCCATGCCGTTGAGGCCGTCGCCCAGCGTGAACAGCGTATCGAGCGAAACCAGGCGCTGATCTTCCAGCACCGCGTGCATTTTCGCGGCCATTTCCTGGCGCATTCGCTGCCCTTCCTCCGACTGTTGCGGAGGCCCGGCCAGCAGGTCAATCAATTCGCCTTGCGAGATATCCGCCTTGCCGCCGGCCGCCAGTGCAACCGATTTCAACGAGGCCTGGCCGGCGTCAAAGAGCTGAGGCAACGAATCCACCCCGGCAAAGGGAGCGATCGCCTGCTGCCACGACTGGTTCAACCCAGCGCTGCGAATCTCCTTCTGGCGAGCGAGAATTTGCCAGATCCCCAGATTGGCCTGAAACATCCCCATGGTGTTGCCGCGAAGACTGTGATCGTGGATGTCGTTGATTTTGTCCGCTACCTTGACGAACTGCGCAATGGAGTTGTCATCCAGATCGGGAAACTCGGAAAAGATCAGGTACCAGTCGCTTAGCTCCGGGAATTTGCCGGCCATCAGCAGCACAGTTTGCGAAGTCAGGCCAGCAGGCCGGCGGCTATCGATGGCGCTGAGCATAAGGTAGGTTTGCAGCGGTCCGAGGTCGGTATCGAGGCGCGAGAGCGCAACCATTCCTTCCAGCAGTTGCTCCGGTTTCTTCCAGCCGCGTGCGCGGCGGCTCCAATCACGCACAAGCTTTCCCTCCGACCTCTCCGCCAGAACCTGCTTCCAGACTTCGAGGCTGCCGGGAACATGGGGATCGCCGTTCTCATCCCACTGAAGCCGGGTAAACAACATCAGGAGCGCGGGGGCCTTGCGAAAGACGGCTCTGGCCGGATACGCCTTTGTGTCGGGCTCGATAAAAGCTTCATAGAGGCGGCGCAGGCGTGGCGATGTCGTCAAGTGCGCCTGGTGGACAGCATCCACACGGGCAAGGGTGTCAAAGTAGACGGCCAACCAGCCGTTATCCGTATCGACCAGCCGGAGGACAAAGTCGCCCGGCGACCTGGGACTGGCCCCAACCAGTTCTCTCCAGCCGGCTTCGGCCGGGGTGCCGCCGGGAACGATAACCCGGCCGGCCCGAATGTAGATCTGAGTTCCATAGAAATCGAGCACTGGACCGTACGGAAGGAGCCGGGGCAGCCCAGGGTTTCGTTGTAAAACATTCCTGGTCTCGACATCGGTATTGGAAAGAGCCCAATACAAGCGGTCGACCGCCGGCTCGTGCAGCAGGATATCCACCAGGCTCTGCGAGCCCCGATACTTGGAAGTGCTCAGGCCCTTCCAGTCGTTTTCGTTAAACAGCACCGGAACGCGCGATTCCGGAAATGGGTAGGTGAAGGTCTCCCCTTTCTCGAGCGCTTCTTCCAGAGCGGTGAGCGGGAAACCTGAGTCGATGGTCACGAACGCGCGCTCCGGCTCCGCGGTCAGCAGAGTGGAACCCCGTTGCCCGCATCCAGGCCGGGCGTGATAGCCGAGAATGCTCAACAATGGCTCTGCTTCCGCGCAAGTGGTAACGCGGATCACGCCATTTGAGCCGGCCAGCATCTGCAGTTCCCTGGCCTGGTGAAGATAACGATCCAGTAAACGCAGATACTCCGTTGGTACGCCGTTCACGTAGCCCGTTGAGTAGGCATTGCGAGCCACCAGAGGCAGCACCTGTTCCGGTGCAATCTGCTGGCTGATTCCGGCCATGCGCAGAAACGATCGCAGAGGTCCCGGGATGACGACCGTGTTCTCCGCGGGAGCGGCGAGGCGGGAAGGTTTGGCGGCCTGCGGTTGCGAACGCGGCGGGTTAGCAGGAACCTCGCTCCCCGCCTGCGCGAAAATCGCTGAGCACGGACAGAAGAGACCTATGGCAAGGACAGCGGAGACACACCTTAAAGCCTTCACAACGCACGCCTCTTTATGAAACTTCGGGGGCTGCAGCAACCAAAAGGTGGGGGCAAGTTCACATCTGGTAAT
>JBARKD010000980.1:0-4122 GCA_049800615.1 Acidobacteriaceae bacterium
AAAGGCGCATGAAGTTCGCCAACGCCGCCAACCTCAACAGGAAATTCGGGGTACCCGGATTGAGCTGTGGTTTCGACTACTGCAGATTCACTTCCTCGTGAAGCGGCAAATCGCGCGACGAACTGCCAACCATAAACGTGTATTGGCCAGGCAACTGCTTCCAACCATTCGTGCCTTCGTCGAAAATCGACAGCTCGCGCCCATTGATAGCAATGCGCACTTCCCTGCTCTCGCCCGGGTTCAGTTGCACCTTGCTCCACCCCGCCAGCCGCTTGGGCGGTTCGTCCGCAGCGGCCGGCAAGCCCACGTACACCTCAGCAATCTCGGTCCCCGTGCGCTTGCCGGTATTTTTTACCGTAAAGCTCACCGTAGGCTCTCTCCCAGGCGTGACCTTGAGACCGGAGTACTGATACGTCGTGTAAGACAGCCCATAACCAAACGGGAACAGCACCGGTTTCTTCTCTGCGTCGTACCACTTGTAACCCACCATCAGTCCTTCGTCATAGTGCACGCTGAAAGTCGGCTTCGCATCTTCGGGCTTCAGATTGGCGCCGGCGTCCCCTCCACCATGTGGTGGTTTCACCAGCTCAGGATGCGGCAAATCCGCCTCGCTGCGCGGGAAAGTAATCGGCAGTTTCGCGCTCGGGTTCACCTTGCCAAACAAAATGTTGGCCACGGCATCGGCCCCTTTGCTGCCGGCATACCACGCTTCGAGCACACCGCTGACTTTGTCGAGCCAGGGCATCAGAACGACCGTCCCGGTTTCCAGCACCACAATCGTGTGCGGGTTAACCGATGCTACGCGGTCGATCAGGGCATCCTGGTTGTCAGGCAGGGAGAGGTTGGGCAGATCCGATCCTTCGCTCATCCACTCGTAGGCAAAAACAATCGCTACATCCGACTGCGCGGCCAACGTGGCCGCGGACGCCGGATCGGCGCCGGAGTCGAACTGCACTTTGGCGCCGGGCGCCAGCGCGCTCACCGCCTTCAAAGGAGACGTCGGGAACCACACCTTGGACTGCCAGGGGGGCGCCGTCGCTCCCTGCGGATCGACCTGAGCTGACCCTCCACCGGAAATCATGCCCATGTCGGCGTGAGGCCCAATCACCGCGATCGAGCGTACCTTGCTTCCGTCAAGCGGCAGCAGACCGGCCTTGTTCTTAAGCAGAACTGTGCTTTGCTCGGCAATCCGCCGCGCCGTCTCGAATCCCGCTTCTACATCCACCACGCTCTTCTGCGTGGGGTAGTCGAACAGCCCCGCCAAAAACATCGAACGCAAAATCCGTTGCGCATGTTCGTCCAATTGGGCCATGGGAACTTTGCCTGCTTCGACCGCCTGCTTCAGCTTGTTGCCGTAGAAGTCGTCCATGGGCTGCTCGTTGTCCAGGCCCGCGGCAGACGCCTTCACCGTGCTGTGTGTTCCACCCCAGTCGGAAACCACGAAGCCCTTGAATTGCCAGTCCTGCTTGAGTACATCGGTCAGCGTGTATTTGTTCTGGCAAGCGTAATCGCCATTGATCGCGTTGTAGGAGCACATCACCGCGCCCGGATCGCCAATGCCGATGCCAATATGGAACGCGAGCAGGTCGGTCTCCTGCATGGCGCGCTTGCCGATGATCACATCGACTTCATCGCGCCCGTTCTCCTGGTCATTCATGACGTAGTGCTTGATGTCGCCGATGACGTGCTGGGCCTGCTCGCACTTGATCCGGTTGCCGACCAACGTGCCTGCCAGCAGCGGGTCTTCTCCCTGGTATTCGAAAGTTCTGCCGTCGCGCGGTTCGCGGGTCAGGTTAACTCCGCCGCCGAGCGTCATGTTGTAACCCTGGGCGCGCAGCTCTCTTCCGATCAGCGCGCCATACTCGCAGGCAGCCTGTGGATCCCAGCTTGCCGCGGCGGCAACATTCGCCGGCAATGCCGTCGAGTAGCGGCCATTCTGTGCGCTCGCGCGCACGCCATAGGCCGCGTCGCTCATTTCCACCTGGGGTATGCCAAGGCGCGCATTCCCAATGATGAAGCCGGCTCCGCCATTACCCAGGTACGTTCGGGGCATCGGCCGCTTCCAGCCCGGCATGCCCTGCCCGTGCATCAGGTCGATCTTCTCGTCCAGGGTCATCTCCTTGAGGACCAGAGCGGCGCGCTCGTCAGGGGAAAGACTCTTGTTCATCCAGGGACGATCGTGGGAATGATCAAGGGGGGAACTGCTGCTCTGTGCGATAGCCGTCAGGGTGGTGGCTGCCAAAAACAGGCCGCAAAAACCCGCAAACGCCGACCTGCGGAAACTGCTTTTCATACATTGATCCAACTTGCCCTCGTGCACTGCTCGATTATGGCGCACTGCTCGACTATGGCGCACTGCTCGATTATGGCTTGCCGCCGCCGAGCAGCTCAACAAAGTGGTAGTAGAACTCTACTCCACGATAAAAGGAGTCCACGAGCACGCGCTCGTCCTTGCCGTGCGAGCGGTCGTCATTGATATCGATGGCAATTCCGTTGATCCCGTACGTCGGCAAGCCGGCCGCGATGGTGTATTTCCCGTCAGACGCCCCCGTCTCCATAACCGGGATCACGGGAACCCCGGGCCACATTTTGCCCACCACTGTCTCCAGAGCCTTCGCAACCTCGGGCTGCATCTCCTCCGGCGGCGCGCCTTTGGCGTCGCTGGCCGTGTCCCTCTCTCCGCCTGCATCATCCGTGTAGCGCACCGAGACCTTGGGATCCTTGATGATTTCGATCAGGTCCTGGCGCGTTTCCTCCCGCGAGTGGCTGGGAAGAATGCGGCAGTTGACGATCGCAGAAGCGCTTTGCGGCAGCGCGTTGTTCGCATGGCCGCCGGCAAGCCGGGTGGCTACACAGGTGGTGCGCATGGTCGCGTTGTACTTCGGAGTCTCCGACAAACGCGCCATTGCCTCCGTGGATGGAGGAGTCTTGAGAATCGCCTTCATATCGGCAGCCGTCTCACCCGTCTCCAGGCTACTCATACGGGAGAAATAGGCGCGGGTTACCGGGTTTAGCTCGAAGGGAAACGTGTAGGCCTGGATGCGCGTCAGCGAATCGGCAATGTGGTAGATCGCGTTGTCCGGCACCGGCTTCGAGCTGTGGCCGCCCGGACTGGTCGCCATCAGGTGATAATCGCCGTAGAGTTTCTCTGTGGCCTCAACATTGAAGGAGACGGCCTTGCCGTTTTCTGTGTCGACACCGCCGGAATCTGAGTTGAGCACGAAGGCCGCATCGACCAGGTCGCGGTGATTCTTCAGCAGCCAGTCGACGCCATTGGATTTGCCTCCCTCCTCATCAGCGGTAAGAGCCAGAATGAGATCGCGATCCGGCTGAAAGCCTTCCTTCTTGAGGCGGATGAAATTTGTTACCAGGACGGCGTCGCTCACTTTCATATCCTGCGTGCCCCGCCCGTAGAAGTAGCCCTCCTTCTCGACAAACTGGAAGGGATCGGTCGTCCAGTCGGAGCGTAGCGCCTCGACGACATCCAGATGCCCAATGAAGAGAATTGGCTTGGCGCGACCGGTTCCATGGATCAGCGCTACGAGGTTGCCCTTGCGATCATTCGGGCCGAGGACAAGCACATCTTCTTTTGGAAATCCAGCCTGGAGCAGGCGCTGGGCCATCGCGTTGGCGGCGACCGTCGTGCTGCCCACGGAATCGGTGGTATTGATTTCAATCAACTGCTGGAAGATAGCGCGGGAGAGCTGTTTGGTCTGCGTATCGAGCTGGGCCAGAGCGGGCAACGCCGCCACGGAAAACAGGAGAACAACGGCAAACAATCGAAGCGGGCGAGCCGTGGTGACAACCATAGGCATGATTTCCTCGTCGTTGGAGTGCGGGGCGCATGCGCTTATTCCGCCGGATCAACGTCCAGTATAGAGCGATAAAGCTTCTTCGCCGGGGAGACCTGAAGCGCAACGGGCGTACTGAATCGTTGGCCACGATGGTCCAGCTGGCCCTACAACAAAATTGTCGTCCCGACCGGAGCGCAGCGTAGTGGAGCGACTGTCTGCAATGTCAAGGGCCGAGGTGGAGTGTGGTTGTGGAAAAGACGTGGACAGCCGTCCACTTGGAAAACGCTGAGCGTTTTCCACTTTTCCCCAACGCTGCTGCGGGTTGGGC
>JBARKD010000981.1:0-9715 GCA_049800615.1 Acidobacteriaceae bacterium
CCCAAGCACCACGCAATTCGATCTGCCCGATGGCACGCCGGCCTTCGAAGGCCCCAATTCTCCGCGGCCTCTGCTGCTGGCTCCTGAGGGAGGGACCAACATCGTGACCGGCTTGGGCATCTTCACCGGCGGTTTCAATCCGCGCGCTGTTGCCCTTCTGTGGCATGCGGGCAAAGACTCGCTGGTGGATGACGTTCGCTTTCTCGGCGGCCACGGAACCAATTCTGCTGACGGTACGCGCCTCAACCCATACAACGCCACGCATTCCGCGGACCCCAACCCGCATCGTCCCTGGGACTCCCAGTATCCCAGCCTTTGGGTGGATGGCGGCGGGGGCACCTTCGCCAACATATGGACTCCGGACACCTTCGCTCAGGCCGGCATTCTGATCTCGAACACATCCGTTCCCGGCTTTGTCTATGAGCTTTCCAGCGAACATCACGTGCGCGCGGAAATTAAGCTGTTAAACGCTTCGAATTGGCAGCTTTATGCACTGCAAACCGAAGAGGAGAGCGGCGAAAGCCAGGATGCCTCCTCTCTCGAAATCGATCACTCCAACAACTTGACCATCGCGAACTATCACGGTTACCGCGTCACCCACATGGAGAAGCCTTTTCCCTACGCGGTGCGGGTGGCGGACTCGGAGGATATTCGCTTCCGCAATGTGCATGTCGATGCCAACAGCTCCATCGGTCTTTGCGACCTTCAGGGAGTCTGCCGCCAGGCGGTGCGCTCCAACAAAGTGCCCTTTGAAAACGCCATCGTGGACGAAACGCTGCACGCTGAAGTGCGTGACCGTGAGTTCGCCAACCTGGATCTCTTTGACGATAAGCCCACCCCTCTTGGCCGCATGGCTGAGAACCTCATTGAGAAAGGCGCGCAGGTCGAACGTTTGGCCACCGGCTTCTACAACATCTCCGGCGCTGCGATCGATGCATCCGGCCAGCTCTATTTCGTCGACGCGCATTTCCACCGCATCTATCGCTGGTTGGCCGAGGAGAGGCGGGCGGAAGTTGTCAGCGATGCGCCGCTCGATCCGGTCAACCTCGTCTTCGACAGGGCGGGTGACCTGATCGTCCTTTCGTCGGGCGGCAAGAACCTGACCGCATTTGCCTTGCACGGCAAAGAGCTCATGCTTCTGCCCCTCGAGGCCGCGGCCGAGCATCCCGGCCTCACGCCGGCCCTCCCGGTCGATTACTGGTTCAATGGAGATTTCTCAGACACGCTTTCCGCCGCACCGCCCTATACGTATACGACACTGCAACAAATGTTCGAGAAGGGCCTGGGCACGCGGGCCGGTTTCCAGTTCGTTGCCCCCGACAACAGCCTGTTCATCCCCACCAACGCCCCCATCGTGCAGGGCGAGCCTTACTTCGGCACCAAGTGGGCGCCCGTGCTGGAAGCGTATGGGCTGGTAAAAGGTACGGAAGGAAAAGTCTTTTACGCCACCAACGAAGCCGAGCAGCGGACTTATCGCGGCACGCTTAACGACGACGGTTCTCTCTCGCAGATCGCCCCATTCGTCGAGCAGGGCGGTGAGAGCCTGGCCCAGGACGGGGAAGGAAATGTCTATCTCGCGGCCGGCCAGATCTTCGCATTTTCCTCGGCGGCAAAGTTCGTGGGCAGCATCGAGGTCCCGGAGCGGCCGCATGACATCATCTTCGGAGGCAAAGACCGCCACACGCTGTACATGCTCACCGACCATTCTCTCTATGCGGTGCGCATGCGCTATCCAGGAATGTAGCGTCCGATTTCTCTCCGCCTCCACATCTCTCTACCCATGCTGTGCAAGTATTTTCGCCCGCCCCGCTTTACGCTCCGGCTTCGCGGCCGGAAAGGATTCGACGATCTGAGCAGAAAAGGCATCGCTGAGGTCCTTCGACTCCGCGCCAGAGGCGCTCCGCTCAGCGACTGTCGACTTTGTGGAGATGGGAAGAGAAAAGCAGTTTGCCGGGTGCCCCATTCAAGCCCATATCCCGTATTCCTACATCGCGGCGCTGCAAACTGCCTCGTATGCTAAGCCCGATAAATTCCAAGCCCCTAGCTGGCCGGCTCTCGCTTGCGGACACCTTCTCCCACCGGTCCATGGTGTCCCAGCGTGCGATTCAGCCATTGCGTCATTTGCACTTCCCAGTCAGGTACACCCGGTAATTTATGCCAGCCGCCGGTTCCATGCATTCCGCCCGGAATGCGAATGATCTCGCTGGGCGTGCCCACCTTGCGCAGAGCCGCGTCCAGATTGGTCGCCTCGCTAAAAGGAATGTACTCATCTTTGTCGCCGAGGATCTGCAGAAACGGTGGATCTCCTTTGTGTACATAGGTTATTGGAGAGGCTTCCTTCAAGGCCGCTGTCTCACCCTTCTGCTTGATCAATGGGTCGAGCAACGCGTGCACATCGGCATTCAGCGGCACGGTAGCAAAGCTGCTTTGCGCGAATAGCGTAACCACAGCCTGTGCCTGCGCACTCTCGCGGTCCACCGGATCGGCGGCCGAAGGATCTCCCGGCAAATTCAGCAATCCCACCATATTGCTGAGAAACCCGCCGGCGGATCCTCCGACCAGCGCGATGCGATCCGGGTCGGCATTCCACTGGCTGGCGTTGTGGCGAATAAAGCGAATCGCCCGCTCCACGTCGTAGACCATGTACGGGTAGGGATACTTCGGAGCCAGCCGGTAGTTGATGGAAAAAACTGCGTAGCCTGCCGGCGCCAGGAAGTCCGCGCAATACGCCTCGCTGCCGCTCTTGCTGTTTCCTCTCTGGTAGCCGCCGCCGTGGATGATGATAGCCACCGGATGAGGCTCCGGGCCTTTGGGAGCGTAGTAATCCATGGTCAGCGTTTGACCGTCGGCCACGCCGTAAACGATCCCTTCCCGCGTGGGAGTGCGCGCATCCGCAGCCAACGCTGACGCAGTCAACGCAAAAAGAAGAGTTAGCTGGAGAAGGATTTTCACTCGAGCGGCCGCTCAGGGTGCACGGTCAACCACAACACGGAGCCCAGCATCGCCAGCGCCGCGGCGATGCCAAACGATGTGGTCCAGCCAAGCCTCTGGGCCACCCAGGGTGTCAGCGATGCGGTCACCGCGCCTCCGATTTGTGCCCCCATGTTGACGATGCTGGAGAAGACGCCCGAACTCCGCCCGGCAATGTCGGCCGAGACCGACCAGAACGAGCTTTGCGAGACATACAGCGCTCCCGCCCCACCGGCCAGGATTACCCCTGCAAGCTGCGGGCTCGACACGCGGGAGCCCAGCACCAGGAAAATCGCGGTAAAGACATAGGCCACCGAAGCTATGCCGCAACGGCCTATGCGCACCCCATAAGCTTTGGTGAGCCGGTCACTGAGGACGCCGCCCCCCAGGCAGCCGAACACCATGCATAGAAACGGAAGCGTGGTAAACCATGCGCTGGTCTTCGCGTTGAAGTGACGAACCTGGGCCAGGTATAGGAAGAACCAACTGAAGAAGATCCACGCGGTGTATCCAAAGCCGAAGTAGGTAACGAACAGCGCCGGCAGATCGCGCCGCGTCAGGATTGCCCGCCACGAGATAGTTCCCGGAGCCGAGCCCTCTGACGCATCCTTCGCGATACCCTCCTGAATGATCTTTAGCTCCGCCGCCGAAACCTTAGGGTCTTCTTCCGGAGTATCGCGCGCCAGCCACCACCACACCACGCCCGCGAGCGCTCCAACAATCGCGCTGAACCAGAAAGCCGAGCGCCATCCATGATGGGAAATTAACCACTGCAAAAGCGGAGGAGTGACGCCGCTGCCGGCCCCTACCCCTGCAAAAATAAGCCCATTGATAAACCCACGTTCCTGCTCCGGAACCCAGCGCGCAACGAACTGGTTCGCAGCGGGATAGATGACAGCTTCGCCCGCCCCCAGCGCGAAGCGGATGGCGATCAGCAGCCCCACCGCGTGGGCAAAACCCGGCGGTATAAAAGTGGTGAGGGCGGTAGCCACACCCCACCAGATCACCCCCAGGGCAATCACCAGCCGGGGACCAAAGCGCGAAGCCAGCCAACCCGCGGGAACCTGAAAGCCCGCATAGCCGATCAGGAATGCACTGAAGATCCACCCCAGCCGCTGGTTTCCCAGCCCAAACTCGGAACTGATCTCGAGACCCGCAATCGAGATATTCGTGCGATCCAGGAAAGAGATAGCGCTGAGAATGAACAGCCAAAATGCGAGAATCAATCTCTTCCGGGTGCGCAGCTCCAGGTCCATCGATAAATGCTCCTTGACCGAAACAAATCATACCTGACAGGGCGCCGTCACCGGAGATGAGGGATTGCCCGCTCGACTCACGTATCATGCGTTTGTGCTGCCCTGGAGACTCTCACTTGTGCTTTTCCGCTAGCGCCAACTTTATTGGCAGCGCCGTGCTCGGCGTCATTGGGGGCATCACGCTGGCCGAGGTGAAGCATCGCCGGGAGGTGCTGTTTGCCGCCATGCCGCTTCTCTTCGCCCTGCATCAATTCACCGAAGGCTTTGTTTGGCTGGGCCTGGATGGCAACCTGCCGTCTATCGTGACCCATGACGCGGCCGCCGCCTATATCCTCTATGCCCAGGGACTATTGCCCTTCGCGTTTCCGCTGAGCATTCTGCTGCTCGAGCCAACGCGCGCCCGCCGGCGCCGCATGCTGGATTTCACCCTGTTGGGTGGAGCGCTGGCCGTCTACATCCTGTGGGGACTGATCGCCTATCCCTTGCAGGTCTACGCAAGCCATCACGGCATCGTCTACATGAACCAGGTCACGATCACCACCGTGGTTGCCATTCTCTATGTCGCCGCCACTTGCGGCGCGCTCTTTTTCTCCGGATTCCGCATCCTGGTTGTGCTTGGCTGGCTCAATCTCATTGGCCTGCTGGTCGTGATGCTGGTCAGGCGGTACGAGTTCACTTCGATATGGTGCGCCTACGCCGCGCTGATCAGCGTCATCATCTACTTCTTCTTTCGCCGCAGCCGGACCGAACGGCCCGCGAATTACCTGAAGGAAGCCATCGCGTGAGTGCTGCCGCCAACAAGCTTGAGATGGAATTGCCCGCACGCGACCTGCGCATGTGCTGGTGGTCGTTTGCGGTAAGAGGTGCTCTGGCCATCGTTTTCGCGGTCGTCCTGTTTCTCGCCAGCAGCTTTCTGGGCATCTTCTTCTTCGACCCGGTCACGTTGGTCTACATGAGCCTGTTGCTTGGCTCCTTCGTCCTCAGCAACGGCCTGCTGCTGGCAGTGGCTGCTTTCTTTTCCTGGGAGCACCATATGCATGTCTGGTGGGTGGTCCTGTGTGAGAGCATCTTTACTCTCTTGCTGGGTATTTACATCGGCGTCTCCCTGCTGCTGACGCCGCAATCCTTCGCCTTTCTTTCCGGCATCCATGCGGTCGGCGCAGGGTGCTTCGAATTCGCCCTGGCCATAAAGATGCGGCGCCAAGGTCCTAAGCTGATCAATCTTGCTTTCGCCGGACTCATCTCTCTGGGCGTGGGCATCGTCTTCCTCACCCATTACAACCAGGCCCCGCGCGTCACGACCCAGATCCTGTCGGGTTACGAATTGTTCGCCGGGTTTGTTTGGATCCTGTTTGCCTTCCGGTTGCGCCGCTGACAGGCTGCTCAAAAACGCGCCGAAGCAACCAGCACGGCGCTAAATGCCGTATGTGCGTACCAACGACGCTGCCTTTCGTAAAAAAGTCACAACGCCTCACATTTGCGGGGCAAACCATGCGCTCCGAGCATCAAACCCCAAGCAGTTTCAGGACACAGAATGCTTAAGTCCGTCTTCAACTCTATCGGAGAGGTGACGCTTTTTGGCGCCAGAGCCATTCGCGACGCCTGCTATCCGCCTTTTGAGTGCGAATATCTGCTCCAGCAGTTTTATGAGATCGGAGTAGGCTCATTCCTGCTGGTGGTAGCCTCCGGTTTCGCGCTGGGCGTCGTGATGACGTTGCATACCCGAAGCACCCTGGTTCAGTTTGGCGCCACCGCGGAAATTCCCATCTTCCAGTCCCTGGCGTTTTTCAACGAAATCGGTCCCCTGGTCGCCGCTTTGCTGATGGCCGGGCGGGTGGGGGCCGGCATTGGCGCCCAGCTTGCCAATATGCGGGCTACCGAACAGATCGACGCCATCGAAACGCTCTCCGTCGATTCCTTCAAATTGCTGGTGGTCACCCGGGTCATTGCATGCACCGTCATGCTGCCTTTGCTGACCATCTTTATGGATGCCGCCGGCATCTTCGGCGGCTTTCTGTCCGAGTACGTCTGGTCGCATCTGAGCCTGAAGCTTTACATGTATCGGGCGTTTGACGGTGTCGCGCTGGCCGACTTTCTCCCCCCTACCCTCAAGACCGCTGTGTTCGGCTATCTCATCGCCATCATCTCCTGCTTCTACGGTTACACCACCAATGAGGGGTCCGACGGCGTACGCAAAGCGGCCACCAACAGCGTGGTTATTTCCTCGCTCGTGGTCATACTGGCTGACGTCATCCTGGTGAAATGCATCTTCTTCCTTTTTCCGGATCAGGCGATATGAAAGAGGGACCGGCGAGCGACCACGCGATTGTTTTTCAAGATGTTGAAAAGGGTTTCAGCGGAAGAAAGGTTCTGGATAACGTCTCGTTCACGGTGGCACAGGGAGAAGCGCTCTGCATCCTCGGTCGAAGTGGAACGGGTAAGAGCGTGACGTTGAAATTGATGATCGGCCTGCTGCAGGCAGATGCCGGGAAGGTCCTGGTTGCGGGCGAAGAGATGTCCGCTCTCGATGAGGATGGGCTGGCGAAAGTCCGCCGCCACATGGGATACATGTTCCAGAGCGCTGCCCTCTTCGACTCGTTCACCGTCAATCAAAATCTTGCCATGCCCCTGCACCGGCTCGATAGCACGAAATCTCCCGAGGAGATCAGGCAGGCGGTACAGGAAACCCTGAAAGAGGTGGGTCTGGAAAAGGATGGCGAGAAGCTGCCCGCGGCGTTATCCGGGGGTATGCAAAAGCGGGCGGGCCTGGCGAGAGCGCTGGTGCTTCAGCCCAAAATCCTTCTGGTAGACGAGCCCGCGAGTGGATTGGACAGGATCACCGCTTCTGAGATCGACGAGCTTCTCATGAAGGTCAAGACGGAACGCCACACCACCATGGTCATTGTCACCCACGATATTCATGGGGCTCGCAGAATCGCGGACAAGTTCGCGGTATTGGATCAAGGCAAGATCCTGGCCCTTGGCGCACCGGAAGAACTGGACCGCCGGAACGACAAGAAGCTGAACCAATTTATATCGGAGCGCTAGCCGGATGAAAAACCATAACGTGCTCGTCGGACTTTTTACCTCGGCCGCCATCGCGCTGTTCGCCGCCACGCTCTTCCTCATTGGCGATGAGCACAAAGCTTTTCACCCTCACGTTGTTTACTACACCACTTTCCAGAATGTCGATGGACTGCCCAAAGGATCGAAGGTGCGTGTCGACGGGATGGATGCCGGCGAAGTGGAAGGCCTGGAGATCCCTGCCCGCCCCTCTCAGAAATTCCGTCTGAAGCTGAACGTGGAGGATCAACTCCGCGGCCTGATCCGCGAGGATTCCTGGGTGACCGTCGAGACCGAGGGACTGGTGGGGGATAAATTCCTGTTGATCCACTCCGGAACCGATCATGCGGCCCTGGCCCCGCCAGAGAGCACAATTCCCGGCAAAGAGCCTTTAGACATCAGCAAGCTGCTGGAGCAGGCTCAAGGCATCATGACCCAGACAGGGACAACGATCACCCAGCTGCAGGGCACCATGAAAGACCTCAGCGGGCATGTCGACACCACCCTGGACACGGCGAACAGCACCATCAAAAACGTGAACGGGGTGGTACTGGACGTGCGCAACGGCAAAGGCACAGCCGGGCTTCTGCTTGAAGACAAAGCAACCGCGGCCGATGTAAAGCAGTCCATAGGGAACGTTCGCCAGACGACCGATAAGCTAAACGATTCCACCAAGAGGATCGACGATCTGCTGGCTGATGTGCAATCGCGGCAGCTGGTCCCCAAGATCGACGATACTCTGAGCAACGCCAAAGTCGCGACGCAGAATCTTGATCAGACGACGCAGCAAATCAACACGACGCTGGGCAGCGCATTCGCCCAGGACCAGTATGGCGAGGATGCGGGCGCCAACCTGCAGCAGTCTCTGACCAACCTCAACCAGGCCTCGGGCAACCTGACCGACGACACCGCGGCGCTGAAGCAGGAGTTCTTCTTCAAAGGCTTCTTCAAACATCGCGGCTATGACAGCCTGGACGATTTGCCGGTCGAGCAGTATCGCGCAGGCAAGATTTTCAAGTCGCTGCCGCAAAGCCGGGAATGGATCGCAGCTCCTGCGCTCTTCACCACCGACCAGAGCGGAGAAGAGGTGCTTTCCGCCGACGGCAGGAAGCAAATTGACCAGGCGGTCGGACAGCTCCCGGAGATCTACGGTAAGCCTGTCATCGTGGAGGGCTACGCCTCCTCCGGTTCGCCGTCCGATCAGCTGGTGCAGTCACGCCGAAGAGCAACGCTGGTTCGGGGTTATCTGCAAGTGCATTATCATTTGGAGCCAAAGAACACCGGCATTATCGCGCTCAGGAGCACACCTCCGGAAAACGCCGGCAAGACCACTTTCGATGGGGTAAGCCTGGTCAGTGTCGGAAGCGGCGTTAAGTAGAGTGATCTTCCGGCCAATTGCAATGTCCGGTAGATAGCCAGCCGGTTTGCGCCGCCCATGAACCTTTTCGGGACACCATCGTATACTTGAGCCATGTCCATCGTGCGCAACATTGCGGGAGTGGCGAAGGGGATGAGCATAACCTTTCGCGAGATGTGGAATCCGACCGAGGTGGAAAACTACCCTGATGGGCCGGGCCCAAACCGCGGTGCTTTCTTTGCCGACCGCTTTCGCGGTGCGCATATCCTGCAACGGGACGAGAATGGACTGGAAAAGTGCGTGGCCTGTTTTCTCTGTGCGGCCGCCTGCCCTTCCAACTGCATATATATTGAGGCTGCGGAAAACACCGGGGAAAAGCGAATTTCCAGCTCCGACCGCTACGCCAAGGTCTACAACATCGATTACAACCGCTGCATTTTTTGCGGTTATTGCGTAGAGGCCTGTCCCACCGATGCCATCACCCACGGACATGGCTTTGAATTAGCCTCGCTCAACGCGACAACCCTCATTTATCGCAAGGAAGACATGCTGGTGCCCGCGATCGGGTTGCCCGGCACGGCCGAAGTCAATGCTGACGCCGTTAAGTAGACACAATTGACCGAAAGCAATGGTAGTAAACGCATCTTCCATGTCAGCAGCCGGCAAACCGTTATGGCCCTGCGTGACCAGATTCTTCGCATGCACGGATTCGAGGTCGACTCGACCGTCTATACCCGCGACGCGGTCGAGGGTATCGCCTGGAAGGGCTACGATCTTGTTCTTATCGATGTCGAGGCTGATGTAAAGGTACAAAGCGCCCAGGAGCTCTGCGATGAGCTCAAGAAGGAAAACCCCAATCAGCACGTCGCTTTTGTCTGCAACTACCGGGTGAATATTGAGAGCGATTGCCCCGACGACATCATCCGCGCGGAATTTGATCCCAGGGCATTTGTAGCGGGCGTCGAACACGCCCTGGGAACCACCTAGGTTGAGGATTGGCCAGACGCCATTCCCTCAGGGGCTATAAAAGCCCAGTTGATTTTGTTGGATTAACGTACGGGCTAAAGAG
>JBARKD010000982.1:0-2014 GCA_049800615.1 Acidobacteriaceae bacterium
GGACCTGGCTACAAATACACTCGCCCGCTGCGAACGATTCTTGACCTGATAGAGGCCGGGACGGTGGAGCGGACGTTTACACGTCAGGCGCTACGGCAGGCTGTTGACCGCGGTCTCATCACGCGCCAGCAACTTCGGAACGCGGAACTGAGCGAGACCGCACGCAAGATGGTCGAAGATGTACTACGGCGGGCCGCATAATGGCGATTCCGAGGACATATGCAACGGCGGGAGCCTTCCGCAGAGCCCTGGAAGAACGCCTGAAGAGCATGTCCCAGGCCGAGCAGATCGATATCTGCCAGGGCGTCCAGGTAGCATGCGCCTCTCTGCGAAGACCAGGTCCTGGGAGCAAGCCGAGAGCCTGGCCAGAAAGTTTGAAGTCGCTGCAGTGGGCAGGACGAAGTCAAAGTGACCTTGCCCTCAGAATGCGTATCTCTTAGCCCTGCCAGTTTGAGGAGATAATCATCTTCTCGTCGTAGTCGTGGCGTGGGAATGTGGAAATCGGCAGTATCGATTTCCAAGGTCTGTGGGAAGGGTGGGAAAAACAGTTTCATCGTTTTCCCATGCTTTCCATAGACCGTCATTTCCACGCCTGCTTCGGTCGTCAGCGCACTCAGGCGGCAGCTTTCGCCAGAGCGTTCTCCCATTCAGTTTCGAATTCAGCGGGACTGGTATAGCCCAGCGTCGAGTGCATGCGTTTTTGGTTATACCAGAGCAACCAGGCGATGGTTTCATCCTTGGCCTGACGAATCGTTTCAAAGCGCTGGCCGTGCAACCGTTCTACCTTCAGGGAGCCGAACAACGTCTCCGAGCAGGCGTTGTCCCAGCAGTTTCCCTTGCCGCTCATCGACGGCGTGATGGCATACTCTTTGAGCACCTTGTTGAAGTCGTCGCTGGCGTACTGACTGCCGCGATCGCTATGAAAGATCAGCCCTGTTTTTCGATCCGGACAACGCCGGAACCAGGCCATCTCCAAAGCGTCGATGACCAGGTTGCGCCGCATGTCGGGCTGCATCGACCAACCCACGACCCGACGACTGAACAGATCGATCACTACGGCAAGAAACAACCAGCCTTCCTCGGTGTCAATGTAGGTGATGTCACCAGCCCACGCCTGGTTGGGCGCGGCTGGGGTGAAGTTGCGATTCAAAAGGTTCGGCGCAATCGGCAGATTGTGCCGGCTGTCGGTAGTTGTGACGCGAAAACGCCGCTTGCCGCGGGCGCGAATGCCGTGCTGCTGCATCAGCCGTTGCACTCGCTGCTTGCCCACGCGAATGCCTTGAGCACGAAGCTGTCGCCAGATGCGCGGCCAGCCGTAGGCACCGCGGTTCTCTGCGTAAGCTGCACGGATGTGCACCAGCAGTGCCTCGTCGCTCAGATGGCGGCGACGGGCTATCTCCCTGCGCCGCGCCTGGTGTTGGTGATATCCGGACACGCTTACGCCGAGAACTCGGCATTGCACCCGGATCGGCCAGATCCGCTTGTGGAGTTGAATAAAGGCATACTTCACTTCTGGCCCTTTGCGAAGAATGCCGTCGCTTTTCCCAGGATGTCGCGCTCCATCGTCACCCGTGCCAGCTCGGCCCGCAGACGACTGATCTCCATCTGTTCGGCAGTCACACCGCTCTTGCCGCTCTCGCCCTTCAATGCTCCGGCGCGATGCAGCTTGATCCAGTTGCCCAGGGTCTGTTCAACCACTCCCAGGCTCCGTGCCGCTGACGCCATCGTCTGGCCCGACTCCACAAGTCGAACCGCCTCTTGCTTGAACTCAAGCGTGTACCTGCCCCGCTTCCCATTCCTCATCTGCGTTTCCCTTTCGCTATTAAAGCAGTTCGATAAGGGATACGTTTTGCGGGGGCAAGGTCAGTGTACTGGTGGTGCGTTTGGCTCAACGTCTTTCAATTGGGTTGGAATTGCGTGGACTTCTGGCGCGGAACTTGGCAACACCCAGGACGCATTCAGCACGTGCTCTACAAGGTCTTTGGTCTCGTTCCGCCGGTCTATTTGTTGGCTG
>JBARKD010000983.1:0-7676 GCA_049800615.1 Acidobacteriaceae bacterium
CGCCGACGCTATCAGCGTAACCGTCGGCAGCGACGGTACGGTGAGCGTGACCCAGCCTGGCCAAACCGCGGCTACCCAGGTGGGCCAGATCCAGACCGCGCTGTTCGTCAATCCCGGCGGCCTCAACAGTATCGGTGACAACATATATCTCCAGACCACCGCATCCGGGCAACCTGTAGTCGGTAACCCCGGGGGCGCAGACGGATTGGGAACTTTGCAGCAGGGCATGCTGGAGCAGTCGAATGTCAGCGTCGTCAACGAGTTTGTCGCCATGATCCTCGCTCAGCGATCCTATGAGTCTAATTCTCGCGTAGTCAAAGCCGCGGACGAGATGTTGCAGCAGCTCAACCAACTCGCCACCTAGCAGGCGGCCAAACAGGTTGTCAGGTGGAAAGCTGCTCCGGAGTTGTAAATCGGGAGGATCTATGAGGGCCATAGGGATACCGGTTCTGCTGATGGTGGCCATAACCATGCCGGGAGTGGCGCGCGCCCAATCGCAGGAGCGATTTGTACTCACCACTGAGCAGGTTGCGCGCGCCCTCACCCTTGCGGGCATGACAACTCCTGCCGCGCAGGTCTCGCTGCCGGCCCGAGTGGTCGCGCTCGCGCCTTATCCGGCACTCGATATCGTGTCGATTCAGCCAATCCGTAAAGGGTCCCTTGCGCAGCCTTCTCGCTCCGTTGTTAAGCTCGCCTGTCGTCAGCCGGGAGAGTGCCTGCCTTTTTACGCCACGGTGAACGGGGCGGCAGCAACCTCAATGGAGACTGCGTCGAAGCCTTCTCCTATTGCCACAACTGCCGGGAGGATTTCGCGAAAAGAATTCACCATGCCCGCTGGTACTCGCGCCATTCTGCTCATGGAGGATGACCGGTCTCATATCCAGGTAGCCGTCGTCAGTCTCGAGAACGGCATGGCCGGGCATTGGATCCGCGTGGCTAGTCCCGACCATAAGCAGATCTATTTTGCCGAAGTCGTGAACGCAAGTCTTTTGCGAGGAAACTTCTGATATGCTGCCCAGCTCGATCCTCAAGAGAGCACTGCTTTTCGCTTTTCTCAGCGGTTCTTCCCTTTTGGCTTCTTCTCCGATGCATATGCTGAAGCCAAATCAAAAAACCAGCGAGCAACTGCGGCAGGAATACATTACCCGCTTACAGCAAAAGTATGTTCCCGCCGTCGACCAGGCCACCATCGGCAGTTTATGGTCCCCCCAGGGTTTACTGAATGACTTGAATGCGGATTACAAAGCGCACAATCTGAACGACACCATCACTATTCTCGTTTCCGTTCAGACCACGGCTGCGCAATCCGGCTCTGTCGCCACGCAGAGAACCTTCAGCACCAACTCCAGTATTAACAGCGTTCTCGGCCATACGCCGTTTGCTACAAATCCTCTGCTCGCGGCTAATTCATCCTCCGCGCTCAAGGGGTCTGGAGCCACTGCCTCTAACACCACCTTCGCGACCACCCTCACCGGGCAGGTAATTGCAGTCCTTCCCAGCGGCGCTCTCGTGGTTGAGGCGGAGCGCCAGATATATATGAACAACCAGCACGAGAATGTAATCGTCCGAGGTATGATCCGGCCCGGCGACATCGGTTCCAGCAACACCGTACCCTCAACCGCGCTCAGCAACCTGGAAATTGAGATGAAGGGCAAGGGAATTATCTCCGATGGAGTAAAACCCCCGAATGCGCTCACCCGGGCGGTCTTATGGCTTTTGAACTTCTAAAAGTTTCCCGCCCGCGCTGTTGCCGGCGAACTCGTGTCGGCTTGTGTGCCGTCCTCTGGATGCTTGTCACTCCTGCGCTTTTTGCCGCGGACGTCGTGCACAAGGAATTGCTTCGCGATATCACCCAGATCGCGGGGGTGCGGGAGAATCAACTGGTCGGCTATGGCCTCGTCATGGGTCTGAACCGCACCGGCGACACCCAACAGACCTTCTTTACGGTCCAGACGCTCGCCAATTCCCTTATCCGGATGGGCGTCCAGATCGCTCCCAGCGTCGTCGTGGTCAAAAATGTCG
Organism: Acidobacteriaceae bacterium; assembly: GCA_049800615.1. Taxonomy (GTDB): domain Bacteria; phylum Acidobacteriota; class Terriglobia; order Terriglobales; family Acidobacteriaceae; genus PALSA-350. The sequence continues at coordinate 2,023 of JBARKD010000983.1, forward strand.
CAGCCGTATTTGTAACCGCCAGCCTGCCTCCATTTTCGCGTCCCGGAATGAAGCTCGATGTTACCGTTTCTTCCGTAGGCGATGCCAAGAGCATCGTCGGCGGTGTGCTCCTGCTCACGGCTCTCCGGTCCGCCAATGGCCAGATTTATGCTGAGGCGCAAGGGCCTATTGTCATCGGCGGTTATTCCGAGGGCGCGGGAGGGAATCTCAAGGCAGTGAATCACCCCACCGTCGGCAGGATTGCCAATGGCGGAATCGTCGAACGGGAAGTCGCTGTCGATCTGAGCCGCTTCCGCACTCTCTCCCTCCTTTTGCTCAACCCCGATTTCACCACGGCCCGCGACATTGCCGACGTCATCAATGAGCAATTTGGTAAGCCCATCGCCGCAGCCATCGACAGCGAATGCGTCAATGTCGATGTTTCCGGCAGCGGCGCTCCCTCTGTTCCTATTCTTATTTCCGAGGTCCAGAATCTTTCCGTCAACGCCCGTTCTCCTGCAAAGGTTGTGGTCAACGAACGCACCGGCACGATCGTGATGGGGGGCGACGTCCGGCTCTCGCCCGTTTCCGTCATCCACGGCAGCTTGACCATCGACGTAGAGAGGGTCAACCTCGTTTCTCAACCCCCGGCGTTTTCCGGCGGTAAGACCAAGACCGTGACCGAAACCAAGCTATCGGTCGACGAGGCCCCGGCACAATCGATCGAACTCCAGGAAGGGGCCAACGTGGACGAGTTAATCAAAGGACTGCACGCCATCGGAGCGACTTCCCATGACATCATTGCCATTCTTCAGGCAATCAAGGCGGCTGGCGGCCTGCAGGCCGATCTGGAGGTGATCTAATGCCGGACGATTCGGTCTTCGGCACTGTCTCGCTGCCGGTCATTCAACCGTTGACCGCCCAGGCGGATAGGGTCCTCAAAAACGCCGGCTCAGCGGCCGCGGATGACAAAAAGATTGAGAAGTCAGCAAAGGAGTTTGAATCCATTCTGCTGGGGACCTGGCTGCAGCAGGCTGAGAAAACCTTCGCCGCCGTCCCTGGCGGAGAAGAGGATGACGACGCGGATGCCGGGAAAGATCAGTTTCAGTCCATTGCCATGCAGTCTTTGGCTGCTTCGATGACCCAGGCGGGTGGAGTCGGCATCGCCAAAATCATCGCCAAGGGACTGCATAAAGCAGAGGACGCACGCCTGGCGAAGGCCGCTGACCCGCATCCGGCCCCTTCCAAGTAGACAAATCGAGGATCGCACCGCGCTTTCTATTTCAAATCCCGGCACACGGACTGAAAGCTTTGTCAAAAAGCGCCGATAGCATTCCCGTCCAGGAGAAGGTGCGATGAAGATTGAACTCAACGGTCCGGCAACTAGCCAGCTGCCCTCCGAGAGCGTTGGATCGCGGGTGTCTGGCTCTGGTACATCCAGTACACAGAGTTCGGCGGAAGACCGGATCACGTTTCATTCCGACGGAGCCTCGATCCAATCTCTCACCAGCCAGGCATTGCGTTCTCCAGAGGTTCGTCAATCCACCGTGCAAAGTCTGCGCCAGAGCGTCAGTAGTGGCCAGTACAACGTTGATACGGCGAGGACGGCCAACGCAATTGTGAGCAACCAGTAGTAGTGGGGTATTGAATAACCATGAATCCTCAGCCACTCCAGGAGCGCGATCGACTCGCCGCCACCTATCTGCAGCAACTGCGGGGCCTGGCGTCGGAGATCTCGGCCGCCATGGATGCCATCGCGGCTAATGCTCTCTCCAAATTCCAGGAGAGCGTCGCGAAGCAGGAAATGCTCTGTTACAGCCTGGTGCAGATCGCCGATACCGTTGCCAAGGGGCATCCCTCCTTCAAACAGTCTCTGTGCTCGTACGATCCGGCCGTCGATCAGGAGATTCAGGCTGCCAGCGAAGCAATCCGCAAGCTCAACCTGCGCTATGCCGCGCTGCTTAAGCACTCCGGAAGGTCGATCGCGCTTCTTGCGTCTTTGGGCAGAAACTGTCTCGGGCAGCCACAGGAGATTCGAGGGCCCAGGTTGAAGCGTCAGACCTGGTCCTGCGAAATGTAAGATATGGCCTCTTTGAGTTCCTCTCTCTCGATTGCCGCGCAGGCGCTGAACGCTGACACCGGCGCGCTGCAAATCACCGACAACAATATCTCCAACGCGAACACCCCCGGTTACACGCGCGAGCTGCCTGTCTTCGAGGAAGTCGCCCCGACGCAAAATGGCGGCCAGGATACCGGAAGCGGAGTCGTCCTCCAGGGCTATCAGAGTGTTCGCGACGAGCTGTTACAGTCGCGGATCGAGCAGGAAACTCAGGCCCAGAGCAGCGCCAATGCCCAGCTCACCACGCTGCAGCAGATACAAACTACCTTTACCTCTTCCAGCCAGGATATTGGAACTGAAATCTCTGCCTTGTTCTCCAGCCTTTCTGCTCTCTCTACCAATCCCACCAGTTCTTCGTTGCGCCAAGCCGTTTTGTCTGCTGGGCAGAATCTTGCCACCGCGTTCAACACAGCTTCCAGCGCCCTGACCAGTGCGCAGAGCGGTCTGAATACCCAGATCACGCAGGACGTCAGCCAGGTCAACAAACTCTCGCAGCAGATTGCGGCGTTGAATCCGCAGATCGCCGGACTGCAGGCTAGCGGGCAGAACACCGGGACTCTCCAGGACCAGCAGGACCAGTTGGTGCTCGATCTCTCCGCTCTCACCAATGTCTCCCTAACCCAGACTTCCGAGGGTATAACCGTGGCCACCGCCAACGGAACGCCTCTCGTTGTGGGCACACAAAGCTACACACTTCAGACAGCCACGGGCGCCGGCGGCAACCTCCAGGTTCTCGATCAGAATGGCAACAACATCACCAGTTCGATCTCGGGAGGCGACCTGGGCGGAACGCTGCAGACTCAGGGCCAGACCATCCCTGGTCTCCTGACGTCGCTCGATACGCTGGCAAATGAATTGGGGAGTGCCTTCAACAGCGTCCAGGCGGAAGGCTATGATCAGAATGGCAAGGCGGGAACGAATTTCTTTAATGTGCCTTCTACGGTTGCAGGATCGGCGGCGGCCATCAGCGTTGCCCTGACTAACCCAGCCAACATCGCTGCCAGCTCCGACGGAACTTCTGGAAGCGACGGAAATCTGGCCAACTTCGCAGCCATACAAAATAACGCCCTTTCCTCCGGCCAAACCCCCGAGGATGCGTATGCCTCGCTCGTTTATCAGGTGGGTAGTCTGACGGATAACGCCCAGGCCGAACAAACTGCCGCCACCTCAAGCCTTCAGCAATTAAACGATCAACTGAGTTCTGTTTCCGGCGTTTCCATCGACGAAGAAACCACAAATTTGATCACCTATCAAAACGCTTACGAGGCCGCCGCCCGCGTGATCACCACCATTCAATCGCTTTTCGAGACCACCATGCTCATGGGCACAGCGGCGGCTGAATAGCAGGCGGGCAATGACCTTGTCCAGGGAGGTGTACTGTGCGAGTTGCCAGTTTGGTTCCCGATGCGGAATACAGCATTCAGCAAAGTGAGCAAACGCTCGCTACGGACCTGAAGCAGGTTTCCACCGGCTTGCGCGTGAACCAGCCGTCCGATGATCCCGCTGCCGCCGCCAATTATGTTACCTCGCTTGCCGCTTCCGCAAATGTCGACCAGTACACCCAGAACGTCACCGCCCTGACTTCCCAATTGCAGACCGCGGACTCAGCTCTGGGTTCGATTGTGACATCTCTCAATTCAGCCATCAGCCTGGGGTATGAGGGGGGCACCGGAACCACGTCCACATCCGACCGGCAGGCAATCGCTGGCCAGGTGCAAGCCGTGTTAAGCAATGTGGTCGCGCAGGCCAACACCTCGGATCAAGGCGCCTATTTGTTCGCGGGCTCCGATACCACTACCGCGCCCGTCGTCCAGGCTGCAACCTCGTTTACCACGCAGGCTACCGTACAGCCCCCGCTCACGGCGACCTTGCCGTTAACTCCCGGGGCCATCACCACCGTTACCGATGCGTCTACAGGAAAAACGTTCATCTTCACTGTCACATCGGGGGAGACCATCTCCGATTTTACCGCCGCCGTCGCCGGTGCCGTCTCCTCCGGGACCCTCTCCGCAGGGACTACCGCGACTCTGAATGCGAGCAATCAACTGGTCTTCACATCAGGCTCAAGCCAGGGAATCGTTGTCGCTTCCGATGATCCCGCTCTCGGGGCTATTACCGCGGTTCCCAATTCTCAAGTCGCGAACTCTTACGTGTACGTCGGGAACGGCGCAGTAAACAATGTGCAGGTGGGCGATTCTTTGCAGGTCGCCGGCAACTTGCCCGGAGCGCAGATCTTCACTTCGGGCACGAACGTGATCGGCGCGCTTACCGGTCTGATCTCCGCTCTACAAAGCGGAAGCACAACCCAGATCCAGGCTGCTACCACGACAGTATCAACTGCCCTTTCAAGCCTGAGCCAGCAGCGCGTTCCCCTGGACAATACCATCAGTCAGCTCAGTTCTCAAGAGAGCTTTCTCAGCCAGGAGAATGTGACTCTGAGCTCGAGTCAGAACTCCCTGGTGGGCGCGGATCTGGCCGTCTCCGCGACCAATCTGGCCCAGGCGGAAACGCAGAACACCGCGGTCCTGGCTGCGGCCGCGAGGGCGCTGCCGCAAACTCTGCTCGATTTTCTTCCCCCTGCGTAAGTCATCGGCTGCCGCGCGCATTGATTCGACGCGACGGAAGAAGCGTGAGGCCGCGATTAGCTCCGAACCCACGGACTACACGAGCCTTTGCGTGAGGCCCTCGATCCACCGCTCTCCATGGAAACGCCGCCTGCCCTGGGTCCGTTTCCCAGGACACAACCCTGGTCCCCCAACAGAATTGTCGTCCCGACCGGAGTGGAGAGATCTGCGGTTTGCCCAACGCGCCGCAGAACGCGCTATGAAAACAACGCCCTTACGTTCTCCTGCCGCTCCGCTTCACCCGATTCCGGTCTTCAACCAATGTGGGATCTGCCGAATCACACCTGAACTGAAAGGATCCACCCGGTTGGTCGATAGGATGTTTGTCCAAAACGACCTTCCTCATTGACGATCCGGACCCTCCAAAGCGAGGCCCGCAAACAAATGTCAGAGCGCAGGCGCAAATTGGCAATTAAAGGAGCAGATCATGTCAATCTCAGTCCTCAATAACATTTCCGACCTCACGGCCGAAAATGCTTTGAACAACACGCAGGTAGCTCTGCAGAAGACCCTGACCGAACTCTCGACCGGTCTGAAGATCAATAGCGGTTCCGACGACCCGGCTGGCTTATCGATTGCCAACGGTATTACGTCGAATATCGCCGCCCTCACCCAGTCTCAGCAAAACGCAGCCAATGGCGTCGGCCTGTTGCAGACCGCCGACGGTGCACTGTCCCAGGTCACCACGCTGCTCGACCGCGCGGTCACGATCGCGACCGAAGGTTCCACCAGTGATGTCAACAGCTCCCAATACATCGCGCTGAATACAGAATTCACTTCGATTCTGTCGGAAATTAATCAGATCGGCGCTTCCACCAACTTCAACGGAAACAACGTATTTGCCAACAACGCTCCCACCACCTTCACCTCCACCCAAGCCACCTTGACCGGATCCTCAACACTGGCGGCCAACGAAACGGTCACCATCAGCG
>JBARKD010000984.1:0-10650 GCA_049800615.1 Acidobacteriaceae bacterium
CCCCGCAACTTCTGCTTATCCCACCCTTCGCGGAAAGCGCGAAGGCTGGGGCACCCGATCCTTGGTCGCTGGTGACCGAGTTCTCACGCAGACTCTTTCAGCCCCGCCCCTTCAATTTCAATAGAAGACCGGCTTCAGCCGCTGAGGGTACAATTTCCGCCCCTCGACAGAATTGTCATCCCGAACGCAACACTTTCTGGAGCCCCAACAGGATGGACATCCCGGTCGAAGTGCGGCAAACGCCTCTTTTAGTTGATTCCCAACGCGTTGCCGTGGCGCACATCGGCTCCGCGGACCCAGAAGATCACGTCCTCTGCCATGTTCGTCGCGTGATCGGCAATGCGTTCCAGGCTCCTGGAAATAAATAGCAGATTGACAGCCGATCGGGCCGCGCTCGAGTCGCGTGAGATGCAATCGAGCAGCACACTCTTGGCCCTGCGGTTCATCTCGTCCACAGCATCGTCCATGGCAAGAACGCTGGTCGCCAGTTCGGCATCGCGGTCCGATAGCGCCTGCAGAGCCTTTCGCACCATGGCCATGGAAAGTTCCGCCATGCGTGGAATGTCGATCGGGAAATCGCATGGCCGGCTCTCCGCCAATTCTTCGGCCAGCAAAGCAATGGTCATCGCCTGATCTCCGACCCGCTCCAGATCGGAATTGATTTTGATGGCCGCGAGGATGAAGCGTAAGTCCACTGCCATAGGCTGCTCCATAGCCAGCAGATCCAGCGCCATCTGATCCACTTCCCGTTCGGAGCGGTTGATGATTGCCTCGTTGACGCGAACTGCGTCGCAGGCGGAGAGTTCTCCCCGACAGTGGGCATCGAGAGCAAGGCTAACCGTCTGTTCCGCCACGCCTGCCATTTGCAGAAGGCGCTCGCGGAGATGGTCAAGTTTCTGGTGAAACGAAATACGGGTCATTGTTCAGACCTCCCTGGACAAGGTTCTCCTTTTGGCCGTTTTACTGGTGTAAGAGGAGGGTCCAAACCGTAATTGCTACGATCCGTTGCCATACTATACAGCGATTAACATTCTATTAATACAACTAACTGGGAACTATTTCGGAGAAGTCGGCGATGCGGGAAAAATCACTGAGCACCGACGCGATCAGGGCCAGCCGGTTCCTGCGCAGATGGGTTTCCGGCGCCATCACCATGACTTTGTCGAAGAAAGTGTCGATGGCCGGGCGGAGAGTAGCGATGAGTTCCAGGGCTTGCGGATACTGCTGCTGAGCACGCAGGGCCTCAACCTCGGGGGCAACTCGCGCGGCTTCCGCATAGAGATGTTGTTCGGCCGGCTCGGTGAGATCCTGACCCAAATTTCCCCCGGCTTCCGCGTACTTTTCCTGCTTCTCCTCCGCCTGGCGGAGGATGTTCTTGATGCGCTTGAACGCAGTTGATATGGCGAGCAGATCGTCGGAGCCGCGAACCTGACTCAGGGCCTCGGCCCGCGCAACAGCATCGGTAACAGTCGTCAGTCCGGTCGAGAGCACGGCGTTGACCACGTCGTAGGCGTATCCGCGCACCTCGCGCAGGTAAAAGTTGATTCGTTCCTTGAGAAACCCTCCCAGGGCCGTGGCCCCCGGCCAGCGTTCCGTGGCCAATCTTTCGAGCTCCGGGATGGTAAGAGCCAATCCCGATTGAACAAGGATTTTGATGACGCCATTGGCAGCGCGCCGCAACGCGAATGGGTCTCTTGAGCCGCTAGGCTCCAAGCCGATGGCAAACATTTCCGCAATGGTCGCCAGGCGGTCGGCCAAGCCAAGAATTTGCCCCTCGACTGTTGGCGGAACGGGATCTTCCATTCCGGCAGGCAGGTACTGGAAGTAAATGGCTCGCGCGGTTGCTTGCCCCAACCCTTGAGCCAGGGCATAGAGTCCACCCACGATGCCCTGGAGCTCGGTAAACTCCTTCACCAGCTCGGTCGTGAGATCGGTTTTCGCCAGCAGCGTCGCCTGCTCCAGCGCGGCATGATCCAGCTCGATCCCCTTAGCCGCCGCCGCGGAGGCTATAGCCTTGGCCATGTAGAGATTACTTTGCGTCTTGGCGAAGTAGCTGCCCAGGTCTCTTTGGAAAGTGACAGTCTTGAGTTTTTCCACCCTGTCGCGGAGAGGGATTTTTTGATCGCAGTTCCAAAAGAAACGGGCGTCGTTGAAGCGAGCGCGCAGAACGCGCTCATTGCCATGGCGAATGATGGCCGTCCCTTCGCCGTCGACTTCAATATTCAGCACCGCCAGAAAATGCGGAGAAAGTGCGTGACTCGCATCTTCGACCGCGAAGTATTTCTGGTGATCGCGCATCACGGTCACCAGAATTTCTTCCGGCAATGACAAAAACTCCGGTTGAAAGTTACCGATGAGGACGCTTGGCCATTCGGTAAGGTGAGTGACCTGCTCCACGAGCGGCTCGTCTTCGCGCCAGCGAACTCCAGGAATCGTGCGCGTCTCAGCATCGAGCGCCTTGCGGATGCGGTGGCGGCGGGCAGCCGCGTCGGCCAGTACAAAGGCCGATTCCAACTGGGGAAGATAGTCAGCCGGGCGGTGCACGGGAATCGGCTGGTCACCATAGAGCACACGATGCCCGTAACTGAGATTGGCAGCGCGGATGCCGGCAAACTCCAGGGGAACCACGATGTCGTCCAGCAGACACAGCAACCAGCGGAGCGGCCGGACAAAACGCTCTGGCTTGTTGGGGCGCCAGTACATGGTTTTGGGCCAGGAAAGCGCAGCTATTTCCGTGGGCAGGAATTCGCTGAGGACCTTTGCGGCGCTTTGCCCGGGCCGATGAGCCGTTGCCGCCGCGTATTCACCCTTAGCCGTGGAGATCTTTTTGAGCGCGGTCACCGGAACACCGGCCTTCTTCGCGAAAGCGTGTGCCGCGGGCCCTGGTTGTCCCTCCGGGAAGGCTGCCTTCCACGACGGGCCGGTGAGCTGTTCCTCTACATCGGGCTGTTGTTCCAGCAGGCCTCGAATCCGCACTGCGAGGCGGCGGGGCGTGGAGTAGCCAGTGACGGTGGTAGGCGAACCCAACAGGCGTTGACGGGTCAGCAACGTTTCGACCCGCCGCACCAGATCGGCTTCGGCAGCCGCAATCATTCGCGCCGGAATTTCTTCCAGGCCTAGTTCCAGTAACAATTCAGGCATGCGGCTCCTGCCCAAGCATCTGCGAGTACGCCTTGGCGACACCGACCGCGAGAAACCGGATGCGGGCAATGATGCCGACGCGTTCGGTTACCGAGATGGCGCCCCGGGCATCCAGCAGATTGAAGAGATGGGAACATTTCAGGCACAAGTCATACGCGGCCAGCACGGGAAAGCGGCGCTGCCCGGTCGCCGCGGCTTGCTCCGCTTGTTCGTTTGCCCGCCCCAGCAGGTGCTGGCATTCCGCTTCATAGAGTCGGAGATGCTCCCAAAGCTTCTCTACATCCGCCTCCTCGAAGTTGTATACGGAGAACTGCACTTCCTCGAGGTGGCGCACCTCGCCGTAGGTGACCGGCCGTGGACTGCGCGCCCATACGACGTCGTACAAGGAGTCGACATCCTGGAGAAATGCGGCGATGCGCTCCAGGCCATACGTGATTTCGGCGGATATGGGATCCAGATCCAAACCACCGCATTGCTGGAAATACGTGAACTGGGTTATCTCCAGCCCGTCGAGCATGACCTGCCAGCCGATACCCCAGGCGCCGAGCGTCGGCGCTTCCCAATTGTCTTCTTCAAACTTCAGGTCGTGACGGCGCAGATCGATGCCGATCGCCGTCAGAGAGTCGAGGTAGGTCTCCTGCACATTGACCGGCGGGGGTTTCAAAACCACCTGAAACTGCGTGTGTTTGAAAAGCCGGTTGGGGTTCTCGCCGTACCGGCCGTCTGCCGGCCGCCGCGAGGGCTGTGCATAGGCCACAGAGAAGGGCTTCGGATCGAGGACCCGGAGAAAGGTTTCCGGCGACATCGTGCCCGCTCCCACCTCCACGTCATAAGGCTGCTGCAATACGCATCCGCGGTCAGCCCAGAAGGTTTGCAGACGAAAGAGGAGTTCCTGAAAGGTGAGAGGGCTGGTTACTTGCGGTGCCACGGTTGGATTCTAAATCAAGTCAATTCAGCTAAACTGGTGTGCCTATGCATTGAGGAGGAAGCGGATATGCAAAGTCGAGTCGTCGGGACCACCCTGCCGGTTCTTGAGTTCACACTGGAGCCGAACGAATCCGTGGTATCAGAAGCCGGGGAACTCTCCTGGATGAGCAGCTCCATCCAGTTGGAGACCCACACACAGTTTGGCGGGGGCGGAGGAATTTTCGGCGCGCTGAAGAGAGTGGCGGGCGGTGGCAGCCTTTTCATGACGGAATATCGCGCCATCGGAGGTCGCGGCGAGATCGCTTTTGCCACACGCGTACCGGGACACATTCAACCGGTGCAGGTCGGCCCCGGCCTCGAGTACATGATCCACCGTCACGGATTTCTCTGCGCCACGCCCCAGGTTCAGCTGAGTGTCGGCTTCCAGCAGTCCCTGGGCGCTGGAATCTTTGGAGGTGACGGCTTCCTGCTGCAGAAGGTAACCGGCCAGGGAGCTTGCTGGATCGAATTGTCCGGAGAACTAATCGTGAAGGACCTGGCTCCGGGAGAGACGCTGCGTGTCCATCCGGGTCATGTCGGAGCATTTCAGACCAGCGTTTCATTCCAGATCACCCGCATTCCCGGAATCAAGAACATGATCTTCGGCGGCGATGGGATTTTTCTTGCCGCTCTCACGGGCCCGGGCCGGGTCTGGTTGCAGACGTTGCCCATTGCCAAACTGGCTCATCAACTGATGCACTACATGCCTTCGGCCGGGGGCGAACGCGCACAGGGTGCAGTTGCCGGCGGAGTTATGGGCAGTATCGTCGGCTCGCTATTGAACGACCAGTAAGCTCTCTCTGGGAAAACGCGCGGCTAGGTGGCGCCCAGGCGGGACAAAGCGACGGCAGTAGTTAGTTTCCGTTCCAAATGCCGCTCCAGGCTTTGGATGGCGAAGCGGCGGAGATCCGCTCCACGGCTCCGGGGCCAGGATTCATCGGCAAATGCCGAGACCGGGGAGCGAAACATGCGAATTGCCAGCATCTGCGAATCCGGCGCCAGCATAGCGCCATGAGAACCGTTCTCTTCCCCTTGACGGTGGCCCCCGCAGAACAGCCCGTCTGTTGAAAAACGGAAATACGCAGCCTGCCCGGCAAGCGCTAGACCGCACAACAAACAGTGACTCAAATCGGGAAGCCAGCCCATCAGACGCGTCGTCCAAAGGGCGAAATACGTCGTGGGCATCCAGATATGGCCGACGCGGGTTTGCTCTAAGACTGAAAGCAGCAGGCGGAAAACGGCGTCGTGCGGGTCGTGATCGGGAAGCGTCCGCTCCAGAACCTCGGCGAAAAAAGCCAAAGCAGTGGCCCGCGCGTAATCGACGGGCTCGGCGAGCGGCGAGTGAAGGATCTCGAAGGAATCGAGGCGCACCAGCTCCTGGCTGGGCTTTTCCGCGTAGTGCGCCCGCACTTGCGTCATCGGCTCGAGCGCGCCTCCAAAACGGCGCCTCGACTTGGCCGCTGATTTGGCCACACCCTTGATCTTTCCGTAGTCCCGAGTGAAGAGCGAAACGATCTGGTCAGCCTCGTGAATCGGCCAGGTACGCAAAACTACCGCCTCTGCCTGGACGATCATGGCGCAACCGGAATCAGGACGCTCCTAACGGCCGTAGTGACCGGCGTTCTTGTCCGTAAACGCTGACCACTTTTCAGGCAGGTCGTCCCCGGCAAAAATCGCCGACACCGGGCATACCGGTACACACGCGCCGCAATCAATGCACTCCACCGGGTCGATGAAGAGCTGGTCGACTTCCCCGTACTTGGGTTCATCCTTCTTGGGATGAATGCAGTCTACCGGGCAGGCATCGACGCAGGCTGTGTCTTTAGTTCCAATGCAGGGTTCTGCGATCACATATGTCATAAGTAGCGATCTCCCAAAGCGAGGTGAAAACAAATTGTACAGCAGGAATCACGGGGATCAGCGGGACAACCTGCGCGCGGCGAATTCAGCAGGCGTGGGCACAGGCTCGATCCCGCGGCCGGCAAACATATCCTCAAAGAAGCCCAGGATTTCCCCTGTAATGAGGCCGTTGGTGGCCATGACTTCCTGACTGTCGAGGCGAAAAGGCGTGCCATCGAAGCGCAGCATAGCGCCCCCGGCTTCCAGCACCAGCAGCGCGCCCGCGGCGGTATCCCAGGGGTTCAAATTGAATTCCCAAAAAGCCTCGACCCGGCCTGCGGCGCAGTAGGCTAGATCAAGAGCCGCGGCCCCAGCCCGGCGAACGCCGTGAGAGCGCAGCGTGAGCTGTTGATAAAAGTGAATGTTCGGATTCATGTGCCGCTTGTGGCTGGGAAAACCGGTTCCCAGCAAACTCTCCTGCAGGTGGCGAATGCTCGAAACATGCAGCCGCCGCGCGGGCATGGCCGCATTCAGCACCCACGCGCCACGGGATTTCTCGGCAACGAAAAGCTCATCGTGAACCGGATCGTAAACCACTCCGGCGACGACTTCTCCGTCCTCGTCCGGTTTCAACCCGGGAGGGCGATGTTCGAGCCCCAGGGAAACGTTGAAGAAAGGAAAGCCGTGGGCGAAATTTGTTGTGCCGTCCAACGGGTCCACATACCACCTGTATGCACGCTCGAGACCAGAGCGGGTTCCTTCTTCGCCATAGATGCCGTGCTCGGGAAAGCGTTCACCAAGGCGGCTTACGATGAGTTTTTCCGAAGCCCGGTCGGCTACCGTCACCAGGTCGACATCGCCTTTGTATTCGGCTTGGACACCGCGTTCGAAGTGGCCGCGTAGCAGCTCACCGGCTTCCAGGGCAATGTCCGCGGCGCCTGCCGCGAAACCGAGATCAAGCTGACGGGGGAAGTCCTTCAAGAAGCGTTTTTCTCCGTTCGGGGAGCGCGGCGGCCGCGCTCGCTGATGGTTCGAATCTGGTGCTTGTAGATAAAGAGATTGGGTAAGCCCTCGCGCGTAAGGCGGATCATGGTGTCGTCGAAATACTCGATCCACCCGCAGACGTTCTCACCATCCCGCAATTTCACGTTGACTTTCACCTGCTTGTCGCTGAGAAAGCGCAAGTAAAGAGTCTCCTGGCCGGTTTCACCAAGAGGAGGATCTTTTCTACCCCGCCGGGTTGAGCTTTGCATGGACACGATTGGGCTATTCTGAGAGATGCCGGATGCAAGCCTTGTGGATGCACTCAGAGCATTTTCGCTAAACCACAGTATTAGCAGAAACGCGTTAAAAATCCACATGGGCCCGTACGCCGGGCACGATCACAGGGCCCCGATCCCGATTGTATCCGGGATTGCCAACGTACGAGAGCTGCACAGCCATATAGACGCCGCTTACGATGTGGGCGTTGTAGTACGTCTCGCTGACCAATTCGCGGCCATAGTTCAGCCGGCCGTCGCCGAGGATGAACCCCAGACCACCGACCGCCAGGTACTCCCGATGCTTGTTGCTGATGCCGCCGGTTTCAAAGGCGCTGCCCACCTGGTCCAACTTTCTACCCCAACCATCTCCTGTGAGCTCCGCTCCAATGGCAAACGTGCTGTTCATCTCTGTGTAGGCGAATGACTCGTGATGTCCTTCATTCCATCCGGCACGGAGAAAAGCGCGAAAATTCGCCGGCAACTCCTGCTCGAGGTTGAGACCAAATCCCTGCTTCAAGGTGCCCTGCCGGCGATAAAGCGTAATATCGGGGGTTTTGTCGACTCCGCGCAGGTATCCGTTGATCGCTTGCCCATAGTCGCCCATGTTCGCATGGTTGAGATAAGCCAAAGGTCGGATGTGGGTTTCCTTGCCCTGGAACCATTGTGGTTTCCAATCGAGTTCCAGGTTATCCGCACGGGCGCGCCGCAAATCGGCCTCGAGATCGATGCCGTTGGCCACGGTGGGCATCAAGGCTTCGGCATAGCGGACATCCAATTTCGGGCCGGCATACGTGAGCATGGCCGCAACGGTATAGCCGCGGGTATTGGCGGCATAATCGTAAGCTCCATTGTTATCAATGGCCCAGTTGGTGAACTGTAGATGGCTGTCGCTGCCCACCCCGTTAAGATCGAAGAAATCGACCAGACCCATCTTGCCGATAGTGAACTCGAGTCGACGCCGGGGAATCGAACGCTGCAAATAAAAAGGGTTGGGCTGCTCTTCCACGCGGTAGGAGGTCAGTGGAACGGTGTAGTGGATAAAATAGCGCGCGGCATAGACCTGCTGGCCGAGAGATGGATTGCGCACTACATCCAGGTTCGTGAATCCAGCCATGCCCAGTGCTGCGCTCAACCCCTTACCTCCGGTTTCCTCTGCATTGAAAATGAACTCGGTCCAACGGGTGAGCCTGACGCCGGTGTACAGCGTAAGCACGCGCGAGAGTGCCGTTGTTTCTACCCGGCTCTGAAAGCTATTGGTACCGGCGTAGGGAGAGTGAAACGGATTGTGCGCCTGAAAAATGAAGTTGGCCTGTCCCGAGACCCAGATGCGATCGGCGATGAGGTGGTGAGAAAAAACAGCCGGATTTGCCTGATCGTCGGATTGATCGGCCTCTCGGTGGTTGATTTGGGGTAACGATACGCGCTCTGCCGGGAGCGACGGCAAGGGATTTTGCGGAACGGGAGTCTGAACCTGGGGTTGGGGCGCGTCAGGAAGCACAGCTTTGGCGGAAGGCTCGAGCAGGCACACAAATACAGCAGGAATCGACAGCCATCGATAAATCCAAAACATCCAAAACTCCGCTCGGGAATAGGGGCCTGGCCTGAGACTAAATTGACAATCCCTTAACAAATGTCACGGGCTCTTGAATTCTTTCCGCAGGAAGCACATTGCTGACCCGGAACGTCAGGGCGCCATGATCAAGGGAGTGGCGATGGATAGTAGCCCGGACGATTACGCAGGATGTACCCCGTTTCCGCTTCGGAGCCGCGCAATTTCACGCTAATGGTGCGGAAGCTGCTGTCTGAGCGATTCGCAGGATAGTAGCCGAGGAGGTATTGGGTGCGCAGGTCCTCGGAAAGCTGGGCAAACGTCCGGTCCAGCGAGGAAGAGTCCGCGTAGTAGTACTTACCCCCGGTTTGCTGGGCGAGAGTAATAAGGGCGTGTTCCCCGGCGAGATCGCGGCCGGCGCTGGCCGCCACAGGAACGTCAATGATGGGGTACACGATCACCTCGCCGCGCAGGGCTTGTTCCAGCGCCTCGTCGTAGGTGGTGCCTTTCACCGTATTCCCTCCATCGGAGATAATCACCAGCACCTTGCGGCCGGAGCGCATGGCCAGTTGCTGAGAAGCGAGGTAGACGCCGCTGTACAGGGCGGTTGCCGCACCCCTCTGCATACCGTTCAACGCACGGTCAATGCGCCCCACGTTGTTGGTGAAGAAAACAACCTCGCGCACATTGTCGGCAAACTCCATCAGATCGAGGTGGTCGACGGGGCGCAACAGCGCACGCACAAAGTGCTTCGCCGCTTCCTCTTCCACGGGAAAGTCCTTGTGAACGCTGCCGCTGGTGTCGATCGCGAGCACAATTTCCAGGGGAAGCTCCGACTGACGCTCGAAAATAGCAATCTTTTGCGGGTGCCCATCTTCCAGGAGCTGAAAGTCGTCCTTGTTCAGGTCGGGAACTGGAGCGCCCATGTCATCGGTAACACTCACGAAGACATTTACCAGCCGGACATTGACATTGATGGTGGGGGTGCCGGAATTGGATTGCGCCTGGCCGGCAGTGCATGAGAAGGTAAGCGCGCACCCAAGGGCCGCGCATAGGACTTTCACGATCAAACCGTTCCCTTCTCCGCCAGGCTGAAGGGGAACGGTTCGCCGTCGGCCCAGACCGCTCCGTCTTCGAAATGTTCCTTCTTCCAGATAGGTACGGTCTTCTTGAGCGTATCGATAAGCCAGCGGCACGCTTCAAATGCCTGGGCGCGATGGGCTGACGACACAGCAATCAGGACGCTCGTCTCGCCGATTTCCAACCGCCCTAGCCGATGCACGATGGAAACCTCCCGAACGCCATGGGCGGCCACGGCCTCCTGCGCCAAAGCCTGCATCTGCCGCAGAGCCATCTCCTGGTACGCCTCGTAGACCAGATAGAGCGTGCGCCGGCCCCGGGTATTGTTGCGGACGATGCCGTCAAAGACAACCACCGCGCCGTCTTCGGGCTGCTTGATGTTTCTCACCAACGATGCGGAATCGATAGCCTCGGTGACCAGGGCGACCAACGGGCCCGAACCGCCACTCACCGGGGGGAGGAGCGCAACTTCATCGCCGTCGCGCAGCAGGCAGCCGCTGGGCGCGTAGCACTGATTCACGGCAATGGCCAGGGTCGACCATAACTTTGGCTGCTGGGGCAGCCGCTGCCGGAAATATCCGATCACTGCATCGACCGTTGCACCCTGGGGCAGCTCAAGGCTCTGGCCTTCGCTCGCCAGCATCTCCTTCAACACTCCAAAAAACAGGACGGTGACGCGCATGAAAAGAGAATATCCGAAGGCCCAACGGCTCTCTGACCCCCGGCCTGGAGGTTAGACGCCGCGGGGTTCAAAACGGCATGGCTTCACAGGCTGCGGAAAAACGCGGCTTTGTATCAGGGCACGACTTCAGT
>JBARKD010000985.1:0-15730 GCA_049800615.1 Acidobacteriaceae bacterium
ATTCGGACACGTCCTTCGGTTATCTTTTTGTTCCCACAACTGCTGCCTAGACTGTTTTCAGAACCGGACATCAGCACCCGTCCGGTCTTGCACAGCGAGGTGGCCGATGTTCCCCCTGGGATCCAAACAAGCGCGGTTAGGCAGTGCATGCATCTTTTCGTGTTTAAGCCTTCTAATTTTCAGTTTGGGTTGTAACTTGGCGCAAACGAGCGCTACGGGCTCCAATCCGACCGGTGAGACGCAGACGGCCATCGCCATTACACCTGCCAGTGTTTCAGTCCCGGCGGGCGAGACGGCACAGTTCTCAGCCGCCGTTCGTGGCAGCTCGAAAACCGAGGTGACTTGGGCGCTGGTGGGCATAGGCGGCGTCTCCACCCTTGGGTCAATCAATGGCTCCGGACTCTACGTGGCACCGTCAGGAGTAACAACGGTTACTGAAGTAGCCGTAAAGGCAATCAGCGTCGCAGACCAAGCTGAGTCTGGCAGCGCAGTCGTTAAAGTCACTCCCACAATGATCCCTCCCGCTAAAGGGGTGAGTGTTTCCATTTCGCCCGCATCCGCCGTCCTATCGTCGGGGGGGGCGCAGCAATTTTGGAATGCGGTACGTGGCGTCGCTGACACCGCCGTCATCTGGAAGGCCGCACGGGGCACGATTAGCGCAAGCGGGTTCTATGTGGCGCCGAATACTTCAACGCAAGTAGTGGATACGATAACCGCCACCTCCGTGGCTGACAGGACGAAAACTGCCAGCGCCGCGATAACCATATCGGCTGAAGGGTCGGTGACTGCGGGAATTCCGGCCAGCTTTTTTGGTCTGCACATCAACGAATCGAATATCCCATGGCCGACGGTGCCCTTCGCCAGCTACCGCAGCCTGGACAGCGGACCTATCGTGTGGGCAGACATCAACCCACAGGAAGGCAAGTATGATTGGACGAATCTGGACCACTGGATAGGGAAAGCCCGGACTGGCGGACAGGACATCATGTTCACAATGTTCGGCACTCCTTCCTGGGCTTCCTCTCGCGGCAAGAACTCTCCGAGTCCGGATTTCGGTTGCTCTTTCTTGGAAAACGGCCCTGGAGTGTGCGACGCTCCGGATGATCTCAATCCGGACGGAACGGGTACGGACCAGCATTGGAAAGATTTTGTCGCAGCGATGATTAATCACGTGGGACCTGGAACCGTTAAGTATTGGGAGATTTGGAACGAGTGGAATATTCGGAACGAGTGGAACGGAACCCAGGCACAGATGCTGCGCCTGGCTCAGGATGCGCACGCAATTCTGAAGGCTGCTGACCCGAACGCACTGCTCACCAGCCCGCCAGTCGTCAACACTCAACTGGCCGCGAAGAACTGGTTGCTGCCCTACTTGCAAGCTGGCGGAGGCGAATATGCCGACGTCATCGCAGTGCATGGTTATGTGTCGGGTCCCAGCACGGTCTGCCCAAGTGCCTGCCCGGTACCTGAGAACGTCGCTGCTATTCTCGACGCCACTCGTGCCGTTATGCTGGCTACTGGGCAGCAGGACAAGCCCTTGTTCGACACTGAGGGAAGCTGGGGCGTTACCTCGCGAATGAGCGATCGGGAGCAACAGGTGGAATTTACGGCCCGGTTCTACCTCATTCAGCTGGGAGGCACCGTAGCGTCCGCTGGGTTCGACAAGTTTTATTGGTTTGGCTGGGACTACACCAACACTGGCGGCTTCTATGACCCCTATACGAAACAGATGACGCCAGCCGGAGCGGCCTACCAGCAGGTCTATAACTGGGCGGTCGGCGCGGTGATGAGCCGCTGCGCTCCATCGGGAACCCGGTGGTCATGCAGTTTCGTCCGTCCCGGAGGCTATCAGGCAGAGGCTGTCTGGGACACCTCGCAGCATTGCGGGGGCAGCGTGTGCACTGCGCTCAGCATGGCCGTCGATCCTAAATATCTACAATACCGAGACCTTACGGGGCAGGTGACGCCGATTATAAACAACAGTGTGCCCGTAGGCGGAAGGCCCATTCTGCTCGAAAACGGAAGCCCAAACTAACGTGAGTTAGGGGGATTCCGCGTTCCGCTCCTTGCTTTCCTTGCAGGGAGCGTAGTTCTCTGTCTCGGCTCTCCCGCACGCCATGGAGGGGCCGAAGGGAACAACTCGCAAAAACCGCTTGCGAGGCGACCCGAAAAAGCTTAGTATTCTGCAGAATCCTCCCTTAGCTGTTCGCCCGACCTGAAGTGCAAATTGTTCCCAAGGAATACAACCCATGCGTCAACTTAGAGAACATTGCCTCGTCCTCGTGTT
This sequence comes from Acidobacteriaceae bacterium, assembly GCA_049800615.1. Classification (GTDB taxonomy): domain Bacteria; phylum Acidobacteriota; class Terriglobia; order Terriglobales; family Acidobacteriaceae; genus PALSA-350. The sequence goes on from JBARKD010000985.1 coordinate 2,288, forward strand.
CGCCTTGATGTTTGTTGCTTTAAGTCTGCCGCTCTGCGCGCAATCAGGAGACTCCTCCCCCGCGAGTTCGCTGCCGAGCGGGTTCAGCAACATTCAGCACATCGTATTCATCATCAAAGAGAACCGATCTTTCAACAACTACTTCGGAACCTTCCCCGGGGCAGTGGGCGCGACTACGTGCAAGGTCTCGAACGGGCAGACGATTACGCTAGGGCACACGCCGGATCGGGTTCGCGATATGGGCCACAACTGGTCCGATGCGGTGACCGCTATCGATAGCGGCAAGATGGATAAATTCGACCTGGTAGCGCTGGGCAATGTGAACGGCGACTACATGACTTGTTCGCTCTTGCAAGAGACAGATATACCGAATTACTGGTCGTATGCCAAGACTTTCGTCCTGGCCGATCACATGTTTTCTTCCTTAAAGGGTCCCAGCTTTCCGAATCATCTCTACACGGTTGCGGCAGATGACGAGGACGGTGTGGTTTCCAACCCCTTCAACCCCAATCAAGCGGCAGGATCCTGGGGATGTGACGCCCCGAGCGGCACCTACGTGCAGGTTATGAACACCAAAGGCCAGGTGACGAAGGAAGCGCCATGCTTTACTTCCACCACGCTGGCCGACCTGTTGGAAGATGCGGGGGTTAGCTGGGCCTACTACGCTCCGTCGGAAGGCGAGTCGGGCTATATATGGTCCACGCTTGATTCTTTTTCGCAAATCAGAAACAGCACACTCTGGACCCAGCATGTTCTTCCCTATACGCAGTTCGAAGCGGACGCTGAAGCCGGAAATCTGCCCGCTGTGAGTTGGGTGGTGCAGCCGGGTGATCAGAGCGACCATCCTCCCGCCAGCGCCTGCGAGGGCGAGAATTTTACGGTCGGACAATTGAACGCTCTCATGCAGGGACCAGAGTGGGATAGCACTGCAGTCTTTCTAACATGGGACGACTTTGGCGGCTTCTATGATCCCGTGGCCCCGCCGAGCGTCGATTATTACGGCTTCGGCCCGCGGATCCCGTTGCTGATCATTTCGCCTTATTCCAAGCCGGCGTACATCTCACATACGCAATATGAGCTGTCGTCCATCTTGAAGACTGTGGAAGAACGTTTCAGTCTGCCGTCCCTCAATGGGAGAGATGTTGCGGCGAACGATACCCTGGACAGTTTCGATTTTTCCCAAAAACCATTGGCACCACTGGTGCTGAAAACACGCAGCTGTCCGGCAGGACCTATCGCTAGTGTGGCGCCTGACAAGCTCTTTTTCGGCGACCAGGCACTGCAAACGAGCAGTGCTCCGCAAACCCTTACTCTGACGAACACGGGTAATGCAACTTTGGAAATTACCAGTATCACAGCGTCCGGCCAATATTCGCAGACCAATACCTGCGGATCGTCGCTCGCCGCCGAGGGCAACTGCGAGATCCATGTCACCTTTACTCCGACCGCGGCAGGTACAGATAACGGGTTGATCACTCTTACCGACAATGCCGGGGACAGCCCGGAAACGATCCAGCTCTACGGCACGGGCGTTTCGGCCACGGTCACGCTGTCGCCCACCACGATCAGCTACGCCAACCAGGCAGTAGGCACGACAAGCCCGGCGCAGGCCGTGACCCTCACCAACAATCAGAGCAAGGCGCTTGGCATTACGAGTATTGTTGCCAGCAGCGGTTTTTCTGAAACCAATAATTGCCCGGCTTCGCTGGCTGCAGATGCATCTTGCACGGTCAACATCGCATTCGCTCCCACCGTGCTGGGCGCGCAGAGTGGGACGGTGAAGATTAACGACAACGCCGCCGGCAGCCCTCAGGAGGTGAGCCTTTCTGGCACCGCCTTCGGCGCGACGCAGACTTCGCTGACGTCTTCTCCAGATCCGGCTCTTGTGGGCCAAGCCGTGACCTTCACCGCGACAGTAACCTCGACCGCAGGTACGCCGTTTGGACAAGTAGCATTCCACGACGGGCCTAATCTGCTCGGTTCTCAAACCCTGAACTCGTCGGGAATAGCCACCTTCCAAACGTCCACCTTGGCCGCAGGGCAGCATAATATGACCGCGCGCTTTCAAGGCAACGCGACCTATACAACCAGCGCCGGAGGAGTCACACAACACATTAAAGTGCAGAGCACCGTCAGCATGACCTCGGCGACTCCCAATCCGGCCACGTATGGCGAGGCGATCGCTTTGACTGGCAGCGTGGCTACCGCGTCGGGCGGCCCGGTGCCCACCGGCAAGTTGAGCTTCGCGTTTGGAAAAGTGGAACTGGGCTCCGCCACCTTAAACGCATCGGGGAATGCGACGTTGAACCTTACTGCGGCAAAGCTACCGTCGGGATCAGACGGTGTCACCGCCTCCTACGCGGGTGACGCGTATTACGCGGCTGGAGTCTCGGCACCGCTTGCAGTGTCAGTTACGCCAGCTTCTACTTCTACCACGGTGGCTTCCTCACTGAACCCGTCTTCGGCCGGGCAAACGGTGACGTTTACGGCGAAAGTGACGTCGAGTACCGGTCTGAATCCAAGTGGCAACGTGCAGTTCAAGGATGGCAAGACGGTGCTCGGCGTGGTGGCGCTGACCAGCGGAGTCGCAACCTTCAGTACCGCCGGACTGGCATCCGGAAGCCACTCGATCACGGCTGCGTTCGTAGGCAGTTTGAATTTTACGTCCAGTATTTCCCCGGTGCTCACTCAAACGGTGCACTGAGACAAGAAAATAGGCCGGACCTTGCGGTCCGGCCTAATCAACCTGATTTCAACCGTCAAGCGGAACTAGTTCTCCAGCAGAATCGGCCAAGTCCCGATGGTGACTGACGCCCCGCTGGTTTTCGTCACCGTTCCTGTCAGAGTTCTGTACTGCTTGTATTGGCTGGGAAATGTGAAACTGGAATTGCCGGCAGTATTCCAGACTGCCATGGCCTGGTAGCCGCCAGCACGCGTATAGGTGCAAGTCCACACGTTTCCTTTAGCAGCGCACGGAACACTCACCGTGGCTCCGGCAATCCAGTCGTGAATTTGGCCATAAGCTATCCCCGGAGTTCGAAGAGTCTTTGGCGCCTGCCATAGAGTGCCAGCGCCGTTTCCACCGTCCCACTGAAACCAGTAGGCCTTGGCGAGACCTTGTGCTTCAAGGATGATGAATCGGGCGAGGAATGCGGTTTGCATGTTTTCGTTCGTGAACCCATCGTAGGTCGTTTTGCACCATCCGCTTTCGGTGGCCCAGAGCGGCTTGCTCTGCTGGTTATAGTCGGCCATCACGGTTTTCATCGATGCGATGAGGGGAGCAACATTCTCAGCGATCGGATACTGCCCCCAAACGCGATGGCACACATAGCTGTGAAATGCGATGACATCGGCGTTGGCGCCGCCTCCGGCAGCCAGGTAGCCCTTCATCCAGTTCGGAGCGCCATTAGGAGCGTCGACGGGTGGCGGCGTCAGCACCAGCGCTGAAGAATTCGCAGCCTTGACGATGGTCCGCAGGTCCTCTTCCATGCGCATGAGCTGGTTGTAGGGTTTCGAAGAATCAGTTGGACTCCACTGGTCGAGTTGGTTGGGTTCGTTCCAGGTTTCCCAGTATTGGATCTTGTTGCCGTACCGGCTGACCAGGGCATTCACAAAGCTTTTGAAATGTGCGTCGGTTCCCGTGCCGTCTGCATTGAGATCGTCCGGAGGATCGCAAGCGCCGAGCCCAGTTCTGCCATACGAGCAAGTGGAGTCATTCGGCTTGGAGGAATAAAACTGCGGTACGTCGTTGAAAGTATAAATGAGCGTAACACCGTGGGCCTGCGCCTGATTGACCCAGTCATCGAGCCACTTCCAGTTATAGACGCCGGGCGAAGTTTCGATATTGGCCCAGCCGACATTGCTGGCCAGCAGTCTTTGTGTAGCGAAGGGCTGGCTCGGATAGGGAATGCCGTAATTGTTGATGTGCATCCCGAAGAAACCATCGGGAACGACATAGGTTCCGGCTTGAACTGAAGCGGTTACATTTTCAACTGTGTCGTCTTGGGATACGGCTTGATGGAAGGGTACGCAGATCAGAGTGGCGAGGGCAAGAATGCAAACAACTGAGATTGCTTTGGGGGACATGCAACACCTCAAAAATGTATTCGACTAAGCTTGCGAGTCTTTTGAGAGTCTAGAGGGATTACCCGAGAAGAAGGAAGGTGCCGGTAGTACATTCACTACAGGACGATCGGACATCGTCCGGTGGAAAGCTGCGCGTAGAGCGGCTTTTCATCGTGCGAGCCGGAAGATTACTGCGGCGCGCGCGAGATTTTCCGGCGGCTTTGCGATGGGCCAACACTAGGGTAAAGACTGTAGACGGCCGCATTGCCGATTTTTCCATATAGCTCTCTTTGGCCTCCGGGGCTTTTTCTATTGACCCCGCGACCTAGGATAGAAGAGAATTGCCAGAACCAAGTTTCCCCTGCGTCACGAGTTGGCTTAGAGTAAAACCTCAATTTTCCCCCATTGCACTTCGCCCTTTTGAAAGGGGACTCTCATTATGCAGGCCCGCCTCCCCCGTCGTAAAACCGCCATGATCGCCAGACAGTTCCTGTTTGCGATTGCATTTTCAATTTCCGCGATGAGCCAGACTGCAAGCCTTTCGACCAGCGCTTTGAACTTCGGGAACCAGACTCTGGGAACCACCAGCGCCGTTCAAACCGTGACGGTGACGAACACCGGCACCGCCACTCTAAAATTCAACGGAATTGGGTTATATGGCGTCGAGAGCGCGGATTGGGCCCCGCTTTCGAACACTTGCTCCGGGGGTGTGCTGGCGGGGCATAGTTGCACCGTCTCCGCCAAATTTACGCCGCAGGCGGCCGGCGCAAGATCGGCGACGATTAAGCTCACCGATAATGCACCGAACAGTCCTCAGCCCGTCGCGTTGACCGGCACCGGAATTTCACCGGTGGTGAGCTTCTCTGCGCCCAATATAAGTTTCGGTGTGCAGGCTGTAAACGTTAGCAGCGCGCCGCAGCAGGTCACGCTGACCAATAGCGGCACTGGAACTCTGAACATCAGCAAGATCGCGGCCAGCGGCGATTACGCGCAGACAAACAACTGCAGCAAGTCAATTGCTCCCAACGGGAGTTGCACGATAAGCGTGACGTTCACCCCGACGGCCGCGTGGGCGAGAACGGGAACGGTCATTGTCACCAGCAATACCATCGGGCCGCCTTTGTTCTTGTCAGGAATGGGCTCGAGCGGCGGAAATGTAACCTTGTCCGCACAAAGCCTGACTTTCCCGACCGAGAATATAGGCAGCTCCAGCGCGCCGCAGAGCATTACGCTGACGAACATAGGGAGTGCCCCAGCCCGCATCATCGGGATTTCTGTGACCGGAGATTACACGGACACCAACACCTGCGAAACCACCTTGAATATAGGCGCGAATTGCAAGATCAGCGTCACCTTCACGCCTACGTGGAGTGGAAGCCGAAACGGAGACGTAATTCTGAACTACGCGGACCCGCCGGCTCTGGATGTAATCCCTCTCTCGGGAACTGGCCAGGCGCCGACCACCACGGTTGCGATCAGCCCAGGACAGTTCTCGCTCACGCCTACGCAGACAGAACAATTTCATGCCACCATCGGCGGAGTTTCGAGCACGAATGTGACCTGGTCAGTCGATAAGATCGCGGGCGGCAACAGCACGGTTGGTACGATCTCAACCACCGGATTGTACACGCCTCCCAGCACCGTCAGCGAATACACGATCACCGCAACCAGCATCGCAAACCCCGCGCAAAGTGCTAGTGTATCCGTCTTTGTGACCAACAATCCCGGTGTTCTTACCTACCACAATGACAACGGGCGAACCGGCCAGAACCTGAGTGAGACAGTTTTGAGTTCGGCGAACGTAAACACAAATCAATTCGGGAAGCTCTTTTCTTACACCCTCGATGGATATGTTTATGCCCAGCCCCTTTACCTCCAGGGGGTAAGTATTCCGGGGCAGGGAACTCACAACGTAGTTTATGTGGCAACTGAGCACGACAGTGTGTATGCGCTCGATGCCGACGGTCCGGCCCAAACCGTGCTGTGGCACAGCAGTTTCATCGATCCGGCCAGTTCAATTACGACGGTCCCGGCCACCGACATTACCGGCGGCGATCTCATTCCAGAAATCGGGATCACAGGAACCCCAGTGATTGACCCCGCCAACAATGCGCTGTATGTGGTTGCGGCGACGAAGGAGCTGGTGGCGGGCGTCTATCAGTACTTTCAGCGGCTACATGTTCTCGATATCACAACCGGGGCAGAACTAGCCAGCCCGGTCGTGATCGATCCTTCGGTTCCGGGCAAAGGGAACGGCCAATCCGGTGGCGTGGTCGCCATGAATACGCTGCTGCAGAATCAGCGGCCGGGATTGCTGCTTTTGAATGGCGTTATCTACATTGCGTGGGGCTCTCACAACGATCAAAATCCCTTTCACGGATGGGTGGTTGGAATTAACGAAACATCCCTTCAGATAGTGACGGTCTTCAACACCACCGCGAATGCGGGAGGGGGTGGAATTTGGCAGGGAGGATCGGGACCGGCCGCTGACACCAACGGCAACATCTTCGTGGCAACCAGCAATGGCACGTTGGATGCGAATCTGGGGGGTATCGATTACGGCGATAGTTTCCTTCGGCTCAGCACAACGGGCGGAACGTTGGCAGTAGCTGATTATTTTTCCCCGTACAACCAGGGGATTATGGGCACCGACAATTTGGATCTGGGAGCCGGCGGTGTGTTGGTTCTTCCCGACCAGCCCGGGCCGTTTCCTCATCTGCTGGTTGGCGGAGGAAAGACCGCCACCCTCTACCTGATCGATCGCGACAGCATGGGCGGCTACGGACCTGGATCGGACAACATCGTCGAAGAACTCGAGGATGTGTTGCTTGTTCCTTCCGCGGGAGACGTGGGCATTCGCGGCTTGTCCGCTTATTGGAATGGTCATCTCTATACTGGTGCGGTCGCAGATGTGGTGAAGGCTTTCGATTTGTCTAACGGACTTCTCTCCACCTTCCCGTTCTCAGAAAGCCCCACTAAGAACTTTTACCCTGGCGCTACCCCCAGCGTTTCAGCGAATGGTAACGCGCGCGGCCTGGTTTGGGTGCTGGAGACTGATGGCTATGCTAAGAGCAATGCCGCCGTCCTTCACGTTTACCCCGCGAGCAACCTGGCGAATGAGCTTTATAACAGCAAAATGAACTCCTCGCGCGATAGCGCAGGCCCGGCAGTGAAGTTTGCAGTTCCGACAGTGGCCAATGGCAAAGTCTACGTTGGGGCGCAATCGCAGCTGAATATTTATGGCCTCTTGCCCTAGGAGCGGGCGCGGAAGAAATGGCATGATAGATGGGCGGATCGACAAGCCGACCATCTCCTTTCAGGGAGGTTCGCTTGTGACCGACTAAGGCAGTAACAACGATTAAGACGGGCCTCCCCCCGAGGCTAATTGCAACAAAAGGGGATCATAGCCATTTCCGTCTTTGGGCTAACCGATCATGTCCTATTGATTATTCGGGCTACCTTTATCAACGAAAGAAGTGTTATATCTACACGACATAGGGTTTTCTTGGGGAGACACACTTGGCGACGAACACTAGGAAGATATTCAGGCTGATGTCAATACTGCCGCACCGGCCCAGCGAGTTTTATGATCGGGTTTGCGCCATGGTCGACGTTCATCTCGAACCCTACTTGCACAAGCCGCCACGCTACGAAACCGTGGAATGGGATACGGCAGTCGAAGCCTTGAATGAACCTCTGGGGGCGCGCCTTGCGGAATATCTTCGCGAGGACAGTCTGCGAGAGATCGAGGACCAGGTCCGGCGGGGAATTGGGGCGATGCCTCCCAATGCTCCCTTCGCATCGTTTCACAACGGCGACTTCAGTCTGGGGCGCTTGTGTTATGCCCTGACGCGTATTAAGCGACCCATGGCGATTGTCGAGACCGGGGTCTGTTATGGCGTGACGTCATCTTTTATGTTGAAGGCGCTGCAAGTCAACGGCCAGGGCAGCCTTTACAGTGTTGATCTGCCTCCCTTGGGAGAAAACGCCGATGCCTTTGTCGGGCGTCTCATCCCCGCCGATCTTCGCCGCAACTGGAAGTTGAATCGCGGCAGCAGCCGGAAGTTGTTGTCCGGGATCCTCCGCAGCATCGGCGACGTCGACATGTTCGTGCACGACAGCTTGCATACCTACCGCAATATGCGTTTCGAGTTTGAGCTGGTTGCGCAACATTTGACTCCCGACGCGATTGTGGTAGCCGACGATATCGAGGGGAATGCGGCTTTCTACGAGTGGTCGCGGAATGCACATCCTATATATTCGACCGTTCTGCGCGAACATGCCAAGCGAAAGAGTCTGCTTGGCGTGGCGGTGTGCGGCAAGAATCAGGTGGACCACCCGGAGGCTACGGTATCAGCCGGGTGCCCGCCTAGCCGAAGCAAGAACGGTTGATCGTCGCGAGCCCCCGCGGCAACTCCTGCCTTTTCTTCCACCCTGTTCATTCTTCGAGCATTCTCCTCTGTCTCCGTGTGCGTGTCCTCAGCTAGGGTCATAAGACTCTGGCCACATGTCTCTACGCAGATTCTTTCATCTTGACTTCGAATCCGCTTCAAAGCAAACTAGCTCCAATTCCCCGGCAGTTGTTGCGGAACGAAGCGGGAACTCCCCTAGTTGTTGGTCCCTGAGTGTTGTTAATCCCTAAATACTGTCAGTGACCGCAAAACCTATAGAGAACCGATTGTGAGGCTTTTGTATTCGGGCCTACCCCTGGCGGAACGCATTTAAACGAAATCTTGCGGAGGATTCAGCTTGAAAATTTCCAGAATTGCTTTCTCTCGCGGTGTGCAGTTGGCTTGGGCACCGCTGCTTACCATGTTGCTCTCCAGCCTGGCGATCTCCCAAACCGTCTCCACGGTGATCTTGAACCCAGCCAGCGTCCCGGCAGTTGTCTCCACCACAGGCACCGTTACTCTCTCGGCGGCGGCACCTAAGGGCGGCATAGTGGTAAAGCTCTCAAGCAGCAGGCCCGCTCTGGCGCAAGTACCGGCCAACGTGACCGTACCAGCGACCGCTCAGAGCGCTAACTTTACGATTACGACTTCTCCTAGCGGCAGCCAACAGACGGTCACGATTACCGGAACCTACAAGACCTCGAGCCAAACCGCCACCCTGACAATCAGGGTGCCCCTTATGGGTACAGCGGCCGGCGGCTTTCTTGGCGACAACAGCCTCGCTGCCCAGGCCTGCATCGAGTTTCCTCAATTTGCAGGACTCGACGGCAAGGGGAACATGTTTATCGCTGATTCCTACGGCGACAGGATTCGCCGCGTGGGCATCGGAACCGGAAAGATCACCACGGTAGCAGGAGTCGGGCAATATGGCTACAACGGCGAGGGCATTAAAGCCACGACCACGGCGATGGGCTTTCCGCGCGGACTGGTGGTGAATGCGGCTGGCGAATTCTGGTATAGCGATCCCGGCAATAACCGGGTCCGCATGGTCAATTCTTCTGGCATTGTGAACACGGTCGCCGGCAACGGCAGTCCCGGATACTCGGGGGATGGAGGCGCTGCTACGTCGGCGCAAGTCAACCAGCCCAACGGACTGGCACTCGATGCCTCCGGCAATCTCTATTTCTCCGATACCGGCAACAACGTGGTCCGCATGGTAGATGGTGCGGGCACGATTTTCACGATTGCTGGAAATGGAACGGCAGGTTTTTCCGGCGATGGCGGGGCTGCTACCAGCGCGAGTCTGAACTCTCCTCACGGATTGGCGTTCGATTCCACTGGAAATCTCTACATTGCCGATGACCTCAACAACCGGGTACGGATTGTTTCCGGCCTCGGCACAGGCACGGTGACCATCAACACTTATGCGGGCAACGGCGGCACCGGCGAGAATGGCGATGGCGGCCTGGCAAAGAGCGCAGCGGTTGGGTTTCCTCGCGGCGTAATGGTAGGTAAGGGAAACGTTTACATTGCTACGGCCGGGCAAGCCAAAATCCGGGCGGTGAATCTCACCTCTCAGATAATCAGCACGGTTGCGGGCTCGACCAGCGGCTACGATGGGGAAGGAAATCCGCCTCTCAGTGCCATGTTCATCTCGCCAACGGGCATGATGGTTGACTCAGCGGGTGATATTTTGCTCGTGGACACCGGGAACGATCGAGTTCGCAAGATAAATGCAGCGGGAACTACCGTCGTCACAACAGTTGGAGGTTTCGTGGGAGACGGTGGCGTGGCAACGAATGGCTGCTTAAACAGTCCGGAGAACGTCGCCTTTGATTCCTCCGGCAATTACTACATCGCGGATGGTAACAACAACCGCATCCGCGAAGTCAGCGCGACCAACATTTCAACGTTGGCCGGCACCGGAGTGACTGGATACACTGGTGACGGCGGCGCTGCGACCGCTGCGACGATTTCGTCTCCAGAGGGCATGGCTGCGGATCCTTCAGGAAACATCTACATTGCCGATAACGGAAACAATGTCATTCGCGTGGTCAAGGGCGGCACTATTACAACCTTTGATCAAGACCCCACCTTCAAGAACCTTGCTTCGCTGACGACTGACTCCGCGGGCAACGTTTATTCCGTGGACAGCGGCGCGTGCGTGGTGCGGGAGATCACGCCCACTGGCAGCAGCACGATCGTGGCGGGCGTTCTCAACGGCTGCGGTTACAACACTGACGGCATTTCCGCAACCACAGCGCAACTGAGCCAGCCCTATGGAGTCGCGCTCGACCACGCCGGTAACATCTACATCGGCGACGCAGGCAACAATCGGGTGCGGAAGGTCACCATAAGCACAGGGTTGATTTCGACGGTCGCCGGTAACGGAACCTGTGGCTACAGCGGCGATGGTGCGCCCGCAACGCTGGCGGAACTGTGCTCCCCTTCAGGAGTGGCGGTAGATTCGCTTGGCCGGATCTTTATTGCCGACTACTCCAATTTCCGGGTTCGTTTCGTAAACACCAACGGCAACATCAGTACTTACGCAGGAACCGGACTTCCGGGCTATAACAACAATGGCCGTCTGGCTACCAAGACTAATTTGGGAGGTCCCATCGGTGTAGCGATAGGGCCTTCGAATGTTTTGTATGTCGCGGACGATCAGAGCTATCGCGTTCGCGTAATCGAGTAAATCGCCAAGCCCGAATCCCGGCGGCGGCTGTTCAGTTGCCCTCTGCAGTATGGGCAAGCTGACGGTCGCCGCTTTTCTTTTTTACAGGAGACCCTGCACCGACGGAGCAACACGAGTATGGCTTTTCACAACAAACAGCTAGAGTAATAGGGGTTCGTGACCCATTATTTCTTATTTTTCGTCATTTTTATTTTCGTCCGCCCGAGTGGAATTGAACAGCTGAGTGTTAGAACGAAATAATTATTCCTTATCGTCGATTCGAATCTTTGGCCCGCGAGATGGTGGTAGTCGCACAACTCTTTCAGAATAAGTAACATCCGGAGATAACTTCGTGCATCGTTCGAGGATAGTACTGGTTTGGGCATTGATGATTGGTGTTGCCATTGGCCTGGCGGAGCTAAACGGCTGCGGCGGCGCCAATGGAACAGGCCCCAACCTTAGCATCCCCCCAGCGACGCAGAAAATTCAGCACGTGATCGTAATTGTCCAGGAGAACCGTACTCCAGACAATCTTTTTCAAGATCCAGTTTTGATAAAGGCGGGCGCCGACATCGCCCAAAGCGGCAAGAATGTGAATTCTCCGACCGGCGTGACCGCACTGACCCCAACATCACTGGTCACCAACTACGATCTTAGCCACGCCCATGCTGCATTCACGAAAACGTATGACGACGGGAACATGGACGGGGCTAATCTCATCGAGGTTGACTGTGGGGCGGGCGCCACCAACTGTCCCCCTCCCAATGCCGAGTACCAGTATGTTCAGGCTTCGGACGTGCAGCCCTATTACACGCTGGCCGAGACCTATACGTTTGGCGACCGGATGTTCCAGACTAACCAGGGACCGAGCTATCCCGCCCATCAATTCCTTCTTTCGGGAACGTCGATGGCCTCGACCCAGCTCACCGTTCCTAGCAATCTGTTTGTTGCGGAGAATCCGAACGGCGTGCTGGAGCCGGGGGCCAACACCGGCTGTACTTCTCCCCCCAAGGAATTTGTGAAGGTGATTGACACCACGAACATGGATCCGATGACCAACGAAACCCAAACCGTGTATCCGTGTTTTGATCATCCCACGCTGACGGATTTGCTCAACCAGAATAGCATCGACTGGAAATACTACACGCCTTCCCCAGGCTCGATTTGGACTGCGCCGAATTCCATCAGCCATATGTGCGGCCCCAACGCAGCGCCGCCCAACGCAACCGCCTGTACGGGTTCAGATTGGGTGAAGAATGTGGTCCTGAATCAGACCAAAATCCTGTCAGACATCAGCGCGGGACAGCTACGCGCAGTGAGTTGGGTGATCCCCGACGCCGATGAATCTGATCACGCCTTAGGCAACACGGGCGAGGGGCCCTCCTGGGTGGCATCTATCGTGAATGCGATTGGGGGTAGCCAGTACTGGGCGAACAGCGCGATCATCATTACGTGGGATGATTGGGGCGGTTGGTATGATCACGTGGTTCCCCCGGTCAGCACCACGAATTCCTACGAAATGGGATTTCGTGTGCCGCTGATCGTCGTCTCGCCTTACGCGAAAGCTGCTCACATCTCACATGTGCAGCATGATTTCGGCAGCATCCTCAAGTTCATTGAAACGGTTTTCAACCTGTCAACCATTGACCCTAGCAATCCCGCCGCATACGCTGATTCCTCGGCCGACGATCTGCTTGATTGTTTCGATTTCACTCAGACACCGCTGACATTTAAGAATATTGCAGCGCCGTTCGATGCGGTCCACTTCCTTAATGATAAGAGGCCACGTACAGATCCCGACAATGACTAGCCCGGCCAGAGGTTCGCGCGAGGCCAGTCGCGCACCCGACGTAAAGATAAAACTGGTCTCCGCAATGGGCCGTCCAGCAAGGGTAACCGGGGGTAACCTGCAACTGCCATCCCCGGTAACCTGCAACTTTCTTCCCCTATGAAACCTTGACCAGGTGGCAGAGATACGATATATTTGAACTCCTAGTCTTTCGGGTTTCTGCTTTTCTCTCCCCGACCCGAAGCGCGGCAAACCCAAAATTCGGCCGAGGAAACCTCTTCACATGGTGAAATCCGCATCACGTCTGTTATGCGTTTTATTTCCGCTTTTCGCGTTTCTCTACACAAACGCCCAGACCGTGACTACGTTTGAAGGCATCGACGCGTCGCAGCTGGCGCATCCCGAGCTTAACGTTGATCCCAATGGCGCGATTGGAACCAAGCAATACATGGAGTGGATCAACACCTTCTACCAGGCTTACGACAAAGTGACTCTTGCCCCCGTCTGGGCTGCTCCGAAATCCG
>JBARKD010000986.1:0-1801 GCA_049800615.1 Acidobacteriaceae bacterium
GCCGGGTCACCGGGCCCCATCTGCACTTCGCAGCCCGCTGGCAAGGCGACTACGTTGACCCGGTTCTATTGCTCAAGTTGGCCCTGCCGGCTATTGATTATTGATGGCTTCGAATGCGAACCGACCTAATTCAAATGGGCGGGAAACAGGCGCCTTGCCGGTGAGGGCGCTGCTAGGGTACGACTGAGGGGCATTCGTCGGGAAACCCCAAATCTTTCCGGTTCGCATGTCTACGACTACCTTCCCAAAGACCTGCTTGCTGCCATCGGGAGCTCGCAGCATCTCAAAACCGGGCTCAATGTAAAAGGGATAGACCGCCGACTGTGCCTCCGCCGGATGTGGAGAGAAAAGTGGCTGGACCGCGATGGCAACCAGCGCCACGGCAATCACAAACAGCAACACAAGGGTCAGGTTTTGTCTGCGCACGGTCGTCCTCCGGGTGAGCAAAGCTAGTGTATTGATTTGTCAGAGGCGGGCTGTCACAAATCTTACGGCGAAGGAATTAGTGGTCGCGAGCGGCGGAGGGATCCGTTGCGCAATTGGCGAACTGCAGATTCCTCGGCTGCGCTTCGGGATGACAAAGGAGAGGCTTGTTGCTTGGGTTAGGTTTGGCTCCCATAAGGGCAAACTGCAGATCTCTCCACTTCGCTTCGCTTCGGTCGAGACGACAAATCTGTGGGTAGGGGAGAGCTGCTTTTCCAGGAAACATCCGCGGAAAGGCGAACGCCCCACGCAAGCCAAAGGACCCGGCTCGAATGGGGCGCGACCGACTCTAACTTGTGCGTTTCCCTAAGAAGTGTCGCCTAACGAGCAGAGGCCCTTGAGGCGTCGACGGCCAAGCTTAGCTCCTGCTCGGCGGCGCGTAGGTGGCCTTCGGCTTTAGCACCGTGGCCCATCATGTCGTAATGATTCGCTGCGCGTGCGCGCTGCATCTCGTTGAGGGATTCGATAACGTGCTTATGGACGTTGTCGAGGTCGTGCCAGTCGTGAACCTGCGCGGATACGACGGCGCCCGTTGCGAACGCCGAAATAACAGCAACTGCAAAAGCGATTTTCTTCATGGCCGTTTTCTCCACCGCAAGTATGTTTGCGCACGGAGCGGCAACGAAATGACACGATTGGGGGACATCAGTGTGACTTAACATAGAATCAGGTATGGTGCGGCGACACACATATACAACCACGATTACGTGGACGGGAAATATGGGCACCGGCACAAGCGGCTATCGGGACTACCGGCGTTCCCATGACATGTCCGCCGCGGGCAAGGAGACGATTAGCGGCTCCTCCGACCCTCTATTTCGCGGCGACGCGAAGCGATGGAGCCCGGAGGAACTTCTGGTGGCTTCGCTCTCCGCTTGCCATCAACTCTGGTACCTGCATCTCTGCGCTGATGCGGGCGTCGTGGTCGAAGCTTATGAGGATGAGGCCCAGGGAGTGATGGAGGAAGCGGAAGACGGCGGCGGCCGGTTCGTCGAGGTGATTCTGCGACCGAGAGTGCGAATAGCATGGGGCAGCGACAAAACAAAAGCCCTCTCGCTCCACCTTCTGGCCCACGCGAAATGCTTTATCGCAAGGTCTGTGAATTTTTCCGTGAGGTGTGAACCGGTCCTCGATTCGTAACAGTTACTTAGTCTTTGAACGAACCGGCCCCAGTACCAAGGCCGCGGCAAGAGCGGATCTTTTGTGATCCCTGGTCCACGGCGGTCCGATCCGAGTTCCCAAACCGGAGACATCGAGTACAAGCCGTGCAGCTGCATCGCCAAAAGCATCCACGACGCACTGATCGAGTTCCCGATCG
>JBARKD010000987.1:0-9907 GCA_049800615.1 Acidobacteriaceae bacterium
AGCCCAGGCAGCCCTGTACCACGCAAGCTCAAGGATGGACGCCCCAGCTAAGGCGCCACCCATGCACAGGCTCAGGAAGTCACGGCGCGAGATGTGCGAATGATGCCGATGGGGATGGGGGTGAGCATGCATGTTGGTTTCCTCTCGAAAATGCGCGGAATAACGATCCTACACTGGACCGAAGTACAAGATTGACAATGCTGGAATCGTTATGTAACGATCCCGTCCGTTAGTAAGTAGGACATTCGAGGGCACGCGAAAGAGCGGCCTTAAGGAGATCGATTCGATGAAGAGATTTGCGATCTGCGCGGGCTGTTTGCTGGCGTCGCTGAGCATTTTTGCCCAGGCGCCGCAGACGTTCAAAGGCGAAATTATGGATAGCCAGTGCGCCGCGTTAGGCGGCCACCAGGTTATGGAGCAGAAGAACGAAACTGCTAAAGAATGTACCAACCGCTGCGTGAGCATGGGTGGCCGATACACTCTCTTCGATTCCTCCTCGAGGACCGCCTATCAGCTGGATGACCCGAAGAAAGCGGCCGCATTCGCAGGCGCAAAGGTCTCAGTCACCGGAACGCTGAACCCCACCACCAAGACCATCAAGGTCGCGAGCATCAAAGCTGGATCGTAACTGGCTGGATCGTAACTGGCTGGATCATAGCTGGCTGGATCGTAGCTAGCTTGCGGCGAATTGCTTCACTTGCCAGGCGCCTGCGTCGCGGAGGCGCCTTTCCAATTCCTCCTGTATGCTCTGCGGCGGATCCACCACCCCGACCAGGATCTTGCCCTTCCCTATCTCGGGATCGCTGATGACCGGTCTGAAATTCGGCAGCCGCGCTCCGATCAGCAACACCAAAAACGTGGTCAGAATGGCGCCGAGCATCGTCATCTCGTAGACAATAATGCCGTTGGTCCATCCGGGAGTCAGCGACATGCCGCCGGTATAAATGGGATACAACTTTTGCGAAAGCGTGGTCAGCAGGTAGCCGGTCAGACCTCCGGCAAAGGCGCCCAGAACGGCCCAGCGATACGGAGCAGAGCTGGCATGCGAGTCGGTGAATTCGTATCCCTCGTGGGGCTCGCCCGAGGCAATCACGATCTGCCGGGTTTCGAACTTGAGCTCGGCGCTTGCCGCCCGAAGGGCATCGGCGGCCCGTTGTGCGCCGGCGGGATCGGTGTAGAGACCATAAAGCGCTTTCATTGCTGCCCCTCCAGCACCACCTGCTGCTTGCCTTCCACTACGGGTACACCGCCGTGAGTCTGCAGCCCGGCCTTCATCTCCCAAATGGAGATCATGGGCACAAACTTTGAAAACAGCAGGTACAGCAGCGCCATCATGCCAAAACTGGAAGCCATCAGGGTGTATTCCACCCAGGTTGGCCGATAGGTCCCCCAGGAGTAAGGAAGAAACTTGCGCTCGAGCGACGGCACCACGATCAGGAAGCGTTCGATCCACATCCCAACCACCACTGCGCACGACGCAATTGCCGTTCCGGTAATGGTGCGCAGCCGCTTCATCGCCAAAATCGGCACCGGGATGATGAAGTTACACACCACCATGGTCCAGAACAGCGGGGCAAATTGCTTGCGAACACCCTCCCAGAAAACCACCATCTCCGGAGGAGAATTTCCGTACCAGGTGGTAAGCCGCTCGGCAAAGGTGAAATATAACCACAGCAGGCTCATGGTCAGAAGCAGCTTGCCCAGGTTCTCGAAGTGGATGGGCCGAAGATATTCTTCGAGATGCAGGAACTTGCGCAGCAGCGCCATGGCCAGAATGAGCGCGGCGATTCCGCTGAAGATGGCGCCGGCTACGAAGTAGGGTCCGAATATGCTCGAGTGCCACATGGGCACAGGAGTCATCGCGAAATCCCAGGAGACAATGGTATGGACTGAGACCGCAACCGGCACGATTGCGATAGCCATGATGTGCATGGCGGTCTCGAGCCGCTGCCATTGCCGCGGTGTCCCCTGCCATCCCAGGGCCAATATTCTGTAGATTTTCCTCCGCCATCCGGTCGAAACGTCGCGCACCGCGGCAAAATCGGGGATCGTCGGTAGGTACAGAAACGTGGTGCTGCCTGTGAGATAGGTGGCGATGGCAAAGAAATCCCAAGCGAGCGGGGAGCGGAAATTAGGCCAGATGTGACGCTCGCTGGGGTAGGGGATCATCCAAAAACCCACCCACGGGCGCCCAATATGACAGAGGGGAATGAGCGCTCCGATCAGCACGGAAAACACCGTGATGGCCTCAGCGCAGCGCGTGACCGGGCGGCGCCAGGTTGCGTTGGTCAGACGCAAGATCGCAGAGATCAGGGTACCTGCATGGCTTATGCCGATCCAGAAGACGAAATTGGTGATGTCGAGGCCCCAGAAGACCGGAGAGTTGAGCCCCCACACTCCGACGCCGTTGTAAAGCTGGTAACCGAACGCAGCGACGCCCGCGAGCAGCAGGGAGGCCGCAACCGCAACGGCGAGCCAGTAGCTAGCGCTGCTTTGAAACAGCGGCCGCAGCAGATCCTGCTCGATTTGTTCAGCTGTGGCTGGCATTTTCCCAGGTGCCTCGTTCGAGGTAAGTCACATTTGGCTTGGTGCCGAGCTCGCCCAACAATTTCGTGCCGCGATTGGAGTTGGAGAGCTGCGCGGCCTGGCTTGTGGGATCGTTCAGGTCGCCGAAAACCAGCGCCTTCGAGGGGCAGGACTGCGCGCAAGCCGTGGTGAATTCGCCGTCCTTCAATTCGCGCTTCTCGGCTTCCGCCTGAATCTCCGCTGCTTTGATCCGTTGCGTGCAGAAGGTGCATTTTTCCATGATGCCGACGCTGCGTACGGAGACGTCGGGATTCAGCTGCAGATTGAGCGGCTTGTCCCATTGCGGGTTGTAGTAGTTGAAGAAACGCACGGTATAGGGACAGGCATTGGCGCAAAACCGCGTACCGATGCAACGGTTATAGATTTGCGCATTCAGTCCCTCAGGAGTGTGGTAGCTGGCATAGGTCGGACACACGGGCTCGCATGGCGCCTCGTCACATTGCTGGCACAGTACTGGCTGAAATCGAACACGGGGGTTGGGGAAATCTCCCTCCCAGTAGCGCTCGACGCGAATCCAGTGCTTGGCCCGCCCGAGCGCGGCCTGGTCAGCTCCCGCGGTAGGAATATTGTTTTCGGCATGGCACGCCACCACGCAGGCTTCGCATCCCGTACAGCGGTCAAGGTCGACGACTAATCCCCACTTATGCGTCATTGGTTTTACCTGCGTCCCTCCGGAACTTTAGACCGTACGTCAGGCCTTAACGGGCCCACTAAAAATCTTGCCCTGATACAAAGCCCTATTTCAACGCGATTGTTCTTCGTGCGGAAATCCGCTCATTCCTCCTGCAAACAACACCAGCTTCGCCTCTTCCGGACCGCCCGCGCGCGCCACCTTGACCCGGGTTTCGGCCCAGGCAAGGTGACCGGTGTCGGTAACGCCGTGCTCCTCGAGAATTGCGAACGGATTCGCGCCGCGCCCCGTAGCGAAACGCCCGAAATTCTCGTGTCCCTGGCCGACGGGCATGGCCACTATGTCGGGTGCAATCCCCGGGGAAAGCACAGCGCCCGCGTGGATACTTCCCCGCGCGGACGCAATCTCGACCAGATCACCATGTTTGATCCCTAGCCGCTCTGCTGTCTTCGGATGGATCTCAACCCAGCTCGACCACATCGCGGACGTCAGCACATCGGGTAGCTCCTGCAGCCAAGGCAAGTTGGCCAACGAACCATCGCCGAAAGCCTGCGAAACGTAGGGGAAAAAGCGCAAGGGGAAATCGCCCGCCGTCTCGGCAGGGTTGGGCGACGTCATGGAGACGGGCTCGCGTTTCTCTACCGCTTCTGGTT
The DNA here is from genome assembly GCA_049800615.1 of Acidobacteriaceae bacterium. Classification (GTDB taxonomy): domain Bacteria; phylum Acidobacteriota; class Terriglobia; order Terriglobales; family Acidobacteriaceae; genus PALSA-350. Next base: position 3,871 of record JBARKD010000987.1, read on the forward strand.
TGTCCGCGCCAGGTGCGCTCCACCAGCCGCCCTGGGTTTGCATGGCGTCCCAAAAATCGTCATCCGTCTTTGCATCAATGGAACCAGCATGTGTGCGGAGGGGAACATAGGCCGCGCGCAGCATGGCGTCATAGGTTGCCCACGGAAGAGCCTTGGCCATCTCGCCGCCAAGCTGATGCGCCACGGTCAGCAAAACATCGGGCATTGATTTGGTGTCATGCAGAGGAAGAACCGCGGGAGGCGCCAGACTGACCACCATGCGCGACGAGCCAGACTCGGGAACGCTGTCGATCCAGCTCTCGAGAGGTGCATGGTCAGGCAAAATCAGATCGGCCTGCGCACTGGTCTCGTCGATGAAGCTGCCGAAGCTAACAATATAGGGAATCTTGGCCAGGGTTTCGCGAATGTGCAAAGCGGGGGGAGCGGAGAAAACCGGATTTGCCTCGTACAACAGCAGCAACTGCGGTGGAGGGGAGGAGAGCGCATTGAGGCCCGAAAGGCTCGCGCGGGCCGCCTTCTTCACAGTTTCCAGAGGCAGCTCCGGCGTGAAGCTCATGATCGGCGAGCCTGCGTGACCCGTGTCCACCAGCGACTCGAGGGCGTTGACCGCCAATGCGGTGGGCAGGCCGTTATCCATTGCCAGTGGTGCGCCTCCTGCCATCGCAGTAGCCAAGCCGCTTTGCGTCAGCTCGTGGGCGAGGCGTTTGATCACGGCGGCGGGAACCCCTGTCTGCTTCTCTACCGCTTCGGGCGCAAAGTCCGGAAGTCCGGCGGACCAACCAGCAATGAGTGCGCCGGCGCGCGCGTTTGCACCCTGCGGTGCAAGTTTCTCGCTAAGGATGACATGAGCGATTCCCAGCGCGAGCGTGCCTTCGGTTCCCGGGGTGCACGCAATCCATTCGTCCGCGTTGGCGCCGGTCGGCGACATCCGTGATTCCACCTGGACGAATTTCGCCCGACGTCCCGGCCTTCCCTGCCGCATCTCTCCGTAGCCGATCGATTGGGCCACAGGCGAATTCCAGGTTCCCAAAAAGTCGGCGCCGAAAGAGATGACATAGTCCGCGCGGGCAAGATCGAACGTGGGCAGGCGAAAATATCCGAAGCTCTCCAGATTGGCCGCACGCAGTACGCCCTCGTCGAACGGCTCATACCAGATTGCAGGCGGCACACCATAGCCCCCTAGAAAGCGCTCGACCAACTGCCGGCGCTGGCCGCTCAATGGCCGCGATAAAAAGGCCACCGAGTTCGTGGGGTTCGAGGCTTTCAATGAGGTCAGTCGCGAGGTTAATTCTTTCAGGGCATCGTCCCAGGTGACTGGCTGGAATTCACCCGAGCCGCGCGCGCCGTTTCGCTTGATAGGCTGAGTGATGCGGTCGGGGTGGTAGAGCGCTTGTAATCCTGCCTGCCCGCGCGCGCAGAGTTTTCCCTGGTTAACGGGATGCTGAGGATTGCCCTCCAACTTTTTGGCCAGCCCCATCTTGATCAGTCCCTGCTGGCCGCGGCGAACAACTTCGGCTTCGCCCTGCATCACCCGCACCTGCAGACCGCAGCCGCCTGAGCATAGCGTGCAGACGCTTGGCTTCCAGGTCGCAATGCCGGGGATCAGCTCTTCTTCCGGGACGAACCGGATAAGCTGTTTTTCCGCACTTCGGCAGCCGCCGAGCGTCGCTAGTGCGCCCGAGAGAGCCGATATCTTGATGAAGTCGCGTCGTTCCATCTTTAGTAGTGACAGGTCTCGCAATCCACCGACACCTTTTTCTGCGTGTGGCAGTTGAGACAGAAGCCCATGTTGAGATTCACTTTGCGCTCGGCCGTGGTCTGCTGTGTCAGGTCACTGTGACAGCTTGCGCAATCGACGCCCGCGCGAATGTGTGGTGCGTGATTGAATCGCACGTGAGCAGATTCGCTGTAGTTATAAACCCGTACCCATGGAATCTCCTCTCCACGCGCCTTATAAGCAGCAATCTTTTTGATCTCGGGACGATCGGTGGCAATGGACTGGTGGCAGCTCATGCACACGTTCACGCCCGGTATACGCGCCTCAGGCCCCTGATCCACGCCAACGTGGCAGAAGGTGCAGGGCAAACCCTTGGCCAGATGCACCTTATGGGTATAGGCGATGGGTTGGACCGGATGTTCCGGATGGATATCGAGAAAATCCTTGATGGCCGCGTATGCGTCAGGGTGCGCCGGGGTAAAGACCCCGGAAGTCACGTAAGCTGGTTGTTCCGCTGCGCGGATCCCGCGGTGAGGGAGTGCAATTCTCACTAATAAGCATGCGCCCGCGGCGGCCGCAATCAGCAACAACCATCTTCGCCAACCCAGGGGGATGCGCATAGAGAGCAGATTCGTATCGGATTGGCCTTAGAGTTGGCCATGCTACACGACGCCATGCGCAGTTGTAAACATGCGACCGGTGCGAGTCGAGCTAAGGGTGTCCCAGGTCGTATACCACCGGCTCGTCCTTCTTCGCCGGGTCCGCCAGCGTTCGCTTGATCACTGCCAGGAGTTCGGAGTTATTCACGGGCTTTTGCAGAAAGGCTTTCGCTCCGGCTTGCAAGGCAAGCTTTTGATTCAGGCGAAGATCACGGGCGGAGACCACGATGACCGGAATCGACGCAAGCGAGGGAACACCCTTTAGCCGTTCCATTACCAGGAAGCCATCGCCCGCAGGCAGACCCAGGTCCAGGATAATCAGGTCCGGCCCCGTCTTTCGCGCCTCAGCAATACAGGAGATCGCGTCAGCTGCGAAGAACGTATCGTAATTGTTGGCCTTAAGTCTTACATGCATACTCTTCAGCACGTCCGGGTCGTCATCCACAATGAGAATCTTCTTATTGTCCATGGCACACCATCCTCTGCGAAATTTCTTCATCAATCCGTTGCTGGATCTCTGCCGCCAGATTGTCCAGGCCGGCCTCCACAAATAAGTCATTGATCATCGATTGCAGGTGCTGATTGCAGGTGCTCGATATTTCTGAGAACAATCGCCAGATGAGCGCTCTGCTTTGGGTTCAAGTCCCTCGCCAACCCATCCAGAAGAATGGTCACGAATTGATAGATCGCGTTTAACGGTGAACGAAGCTCATGCGAGACGTGAGACAGGTACTCGTCTCTGAAGCGCATCTGGTGAGCCGCGAGCAGACCGGCTTCTGCTTGCGTCTCTCGCGGCGAACGAGCATCCGCCGCGTCATCCTGGACCAACAGCACCTGGAGCGGATCTCTCATATTTGCATCGCACAGAGAACACGGGGCATTTCCAGACCTGGACGGAACAGCATGAAAACATGCCGTGAGCGTCAAATCGTTCGCTGTTTTTATCGGCTTTGAAAAGGAAAACCGTGAGGCGGCGCTCTGGCCGAGCCACTTCTATCGAGTATCAGGCTGCGAAACAGCGAGGTCACGCGTCTCGCCAGACGCCAGAACACCCACATAGACAGCCGTCGACACGCGAGCTTGATCGAACACGACCTATTTCTTTAGCCCCAGGATGAGGTACAACCATAATCGGGTCAGATCACTGCCGAGGGAGGCAGTTTCACATCACAAGCAAATACGTTACCTGCGTGTTGTGCTGGATCGGCCTGTTGCCGGGGCTAGCCATGACGGCTTGCCAGCCACCCACTGCTCCCCGTAGCCACGCAGATGCTTCTGGAGATGACCGCGAGTACCGGCCTCAGAACAGCCGGGTCGATTCCCGTGGCCAGGAAACAGACATGTCCCGCGCGCGCCGCGGACGCCCTGAGGAACAAGCCACTCCGGGCCAATTCGACTTCTACCTGCTCAATCTCTCCTGGTCGCCGGAGTTCTGCGCCACCCACGGCAACAGTCCGGAATGCGGGCGCGGCCTGGGCTTCGTGGTTCACGGGCTTTGGCCCCAGGATGACAATGGGAACTACCCGCAGCACTGCAGTAATGCCCCGGGACCAACTGATCCCCAGGCCGACACCGACATCTTCCCCACAGCAAGCCTGGTGGAACATGAGTGGGAGACACACGGCACCTGCTCCGGCTTAGCGGCGAATGATTATTTTGTGCTGGTTCACAATGCCTACCGGGCCGTAGCGATTCCTGCAAACATAGGAAAGGGCAGCGATCGTGACGGGGTGACGCCCGATGACCTGCTGTCGCGGTTCGCCGCGGCAAATGCCGACTTTCCTCGCGGGAGTTTCGCCCTAAGCTGCGGCAATAACCGGCTGACGGCAATCGAAGTTTGTTTGACCAAGGATCTACGTCCAGAAGCCTGCCGTAGTGTTCGTTCCTGTAGGGCGAACGTCGTCAAAGTGACGCCGCCCTAGTGTAGTGCGTCGGAAATAACATACGTCCGCCCTAGGTCGTGACGCGCCCCGGACCGACAAGCTCAGGGCTGAGCAGGAGGAGCGTCGCCTGCAGGCTGTGCGGAGTATGGCTCTGCGGTCTGCCCCATCTTGTTGGCCAGTTTCTCGGCAACTTTGCGGCGGTGATAGCGCACCATATCTGGCCAGAATTCGATGACTTCACTGCCGATAATCGCCTGGGCGGTCACGGTAAAGCCGCGTTCCAGCGTATTCCCCACCGTGCGCTGGGACTCGGGGTAGTAGGTATTGGAAATAGCTGCGCCCATCAGATTGCCCATCACGTTGGCGTAGTTCGGGCCCCAGGTTTGGTTATCGCGCTTGCACCATACCGTACTGGTCGACGCCCAAAGGAAGCGGCTGGTGAAACTGCCCGTACCTTTCTGAAAATAGCGCGGATCTTCTTTCAACAGACTTGCCAGAACTGCGTTGCCCAGCAGGTTGCCGGTGAAGTAGTCCGTGTACGCCGCTCCGAACCGTTTGGCATACCCCTGAACCCCCTGACCATATTCGGGAAAGCTGTTATCTGCCTGGTCGATGCCGGCACCCACGGCGTTGAGCACAAAGGGCCACGGATCGCTGGCGCTACGGAAGAAGAGTACATATTTCTGCTTGGTGCTCAGAGGAACCGCGTCCTTGTTCGCGGTGGTATTGAATGTTGCCATCACGGCAAAAACGCGCTGGTGGAGCTGGCTCTCGAGCTGCTCCTGGGCCAGTTTCCGGCGTTCTTCTTCGTTTTCGGGGGTACTTTGCGCGGAGGAATCCCCCGCGTCAGACTGGCTGGCTGCAGGGGGGGTGTTAGTGTCCTGGGAGGCTTGCACGGAGTTCGGACTGGGATTGTCCGGTAGATTTGGAAGTGTATCTGCCCTAACGGAAGGGGCGCCCATGTGTATGGCGACCGCTACGCATACGGCCGTAAACCATCGAGTTAGAGCCAATCGGTTGACCTCCATCCTGCTGCCTGAACCTATCGCTCAAACCGGCTTACGCGGGATGCCCTTACTTTTAAGATGACAACTTTGGAGCCCGCGGATCTATTCGTGCAGATCGCAACCCCGGAGGACTCTCGATGGGATGCGCAGGTCCGATATCTCATGAACCTGCCTAACCTACGGACCGTCGTGCCACAATCCCGGTCTAAGGCGCAACCCTTATTCTAACAAAGCAGGACCAGTGCACGCGTGGCCGGCACTGCTCTCGATTTTTCCGAGGCAATAAGTGCGATTTGGGGGAAGTGCGATTTGGGGGCGCGGTGGTTCCACCTTGATGGAAAACCAGACTGCGGCAGAGGACCAAAACAAATTGCTTATGCGATGAACACTAGAATTCGGTGGGGCGGATGCTTTGCCCGCACAGCGGCATCTTTAATGGAATCTAAAGAAACACACGGAGGAACTACCAGTCATGGCTAAGTATGCGTTGTACGTTCCGTTGAAGGCAAAACCCGGCAAGGCAGCCGAGGTGGAGGCCTTCCTTAAACAGGGTGCGGAGATGTCCAAGGCAGAGAACGGGACAATAACCTGGTATGGCATCAAGGAGGACGAGGGAGCCTATGCGGTCTTTGACACCTTCGACGACGAGGCAGGCCGCGACGCTCACCTGAACGGGCCGATCGCCAAGGCGCTGATGGCGAAAGCTGATGAACTGTTCTCAACGCCCCCACAGATTCACAGGATCCAGGTCATCGCGAATAAATAATTAAG